>JACVRP010000004.1 GCA_014534385.1 Cyanobacteria bacterium Co-bin13 | reverse complement strand
TAATCGGCTCTAGTTTGGCCAGATCCAGGCGCTTGGCCTCAAATCCGGCCTGGGCATTGAGCAGCATTTGTTTCTCCGCAGCGGGGTCGGGGTAGGGCACCGTCAGCTTAAACAGGAAACGATCGAGCTGGGCCTCGGGTAGGGGATAGGTGCCCTCAAACTCCAGCGGGTTTTGGGTTGCCACCACCCAGAACAGATCGGGTAGGGGGTAGCTCTTGCCGTCTAGGGTTACCTGCTGCTCCTCCATTGCCTCTAGCAGGGCTGCCTGAGTTTTGGGCGGGGTGCGGTTGATCTCGTCGGCCAGCAGCACCTGGGTAAACACGGGGCCCTGCTTGAGGTTGAAGCTGCGGCTCGTGAGGTCGAAGATGTTGGTGCCCAAAATGTCGGAGGGCAAAATGTCGGGGGTGAGCTGAACCCGGCAAAAATCAGCCTGGATCAGCCGAGAAACGACCTTGACCAGCAAAGTTTTGCCTGTGCCCGGAACGCCTTCTAAAATGACGTGGCCGCCTGCCAGCAGGGCGACCAGCAGCTGCTCTACCAGCGCTGTTTGACCCACTACCACCTGGCTCAGGGTTTGACCGATACGGGTTATGGCGGCTTGGGGCTCATTCATGGAGCGGGCTTCCTCTTGAGGATGGATTGATGTAGAGTCTGCAGGCGCTGCAGCCAGGCGGCTAGCTCTGGATCGCGCTGCAGGTCGGTGGGTGGCTCGGTCAGGCTAGTTAACCCTTGGGTAGCCTCTCCGGTTGCTTGGCTCCAGGCGGACTGTAGCGCGGCATCTGGCACTGGCCCTTCTCCTAACCCCAGCATTTTCTGCAGGGTCAGCCGCTCAGCCTTGCTCAGCGTAGTGGTGACGAAACCGTGGCTGCCCGCCTTGTGCAGTGCTCCAGCTAGCGCCTGAATGTAGGCTTCACTGTTGTCTATAGCAAGGCTTTTGAGCGGCTGTTTAACGCCAAATCGCCGGTTTTGCGCCACCAGTGCGACCAGTCCTACCAATACCAGCTGGGTAAAGGCTACGACCAAAGGCGTTTGGGCTAGGTAGCTGGTCCAGCTGCCCCCGACCTCTTCGGCTATCACGTCGGCCTCTTTGTAGCCGTGCAGATACTCGTCTACCCAGACAGGGCCGCCTGCCTGCGTGACCAGCTCGGCCAGAAAAGGAAAGTTGCCAGAGTCAGCCTGATAGGCATTGGCGGCAAGATGGGGGGTGACGATCAGGGTGACCAGGCCGTTGCCCTCGGGGCGCTGCCATGCGATCGCACCATAGTCATCGGCCAGCAGCGCCTGCCGTGAGTCAGAAATGGCGGCCCGCCGCCGCGTCGCAATCGTGATTGGACCTGCTGAGCTGAGCTGCTGGGTGGTAAACGGAGCTGCCGTAGCGGGTTCCTGCTGACCCAAAATCACCACGTGATGGCCGGCCTCGGCCCAGTCCGACAGCCAGGGACGCAAGGGGTAAAACGCTTCGGGTTGAATAAATCCAGAATGAACCTGCAGCAGGGTTGCCGGGGCAGCGGGCGCTGGGGATTCTGACAGCTGCTCGATCAGGTTCTCAACCGGGCGCTGCCACCGCTGCAGTGGCGTCCCCTGCTGGGCCATGTAGTCATACCAGGCACTGTAGCCATCGGGGCCCCGATTCCAGGTAGAGCCGCTGGTCAATCGGTTGCTGGCGGGAGCGGCCAGAAAAGACAGCAACGCCAGCAGCACTAGACAAATCAGACCGATCCACAAATAGCGGTTAGACAGCCGCAGCGGTGCGGTCATGATCGATCGATCTCCTGATACGCCTGTCGGCAGCGCTGATAGACCTCAGCCGAGACGGCGGCATTACCAAACTCGCTGCGCTCATGGGTGCGGATCAATAGCTGATAGGGACGGCTCTTGGGGTCTTGGGCCAGCGTTTGAAGATACTCGCCATCGGTGCGGCTGGGGTCGTAGGCAAGGCGCTGCTGCTCATGCAGCTTTTGCAGGGCGGCAAAATAGAGGGCGCGGCAGGCCGCCCGGTACTGTCCGGCTTGGGCTAGGGCATTGGCTTCGCGCCACCAGGCTAGGGCAGATCGAAAATCGGGGACGGGCACTGCCTGAGGCGCTGGCTGCGCGGCCCGACGCGCCTGCCGCTGCTGCCACGAAGCTAAGATGGCGCGGTACAGCAGCCAGCTCAGCCATAGACTTAGGCCCCCCACCAAAACCCAAAAAAGTCCTCTGGCTAAATCGGCAGGCCAGCTCCACTGCGGTAAGTCTGGCCCTGCCAGATCAACCTTAGAAAACTGATACTCAAACCATTCCTGAAACTGCCGAACCGTTTGCCGGATCTGCCAACCAGGGGAATTTGTGTTGTAAGCGCCTGCGGCCATGCAGTTTTGGGCGGATGGGGAGCGACTGCCGTATTATATGCGGGGATTTGGGTCGAGAGGCGGGTAAAACTGCGGGTTTCTTCTAGCGCAACACGAAATTCATGCCCATTAAAATTAGCCCCATGCTGAGCAACATGATGGGGGTGACCGGTTCACGGAAAAAGAGCCAGGCCAGCCCTGCAACAAACACTGGCACACTGCTGTAGACCACGCTGGCCGTGCGGGTTGGGCCAATCCGCTGGACGCTGAGGTTAAACAGCAGATAGCCCAGGCCTGAGGCCGCCGTTCCCATGTAGAGCAGGGATAGGAATGAGGCCAGAGAGAGCGTCGCTAGCTGCTGCCACCAGCGCTCTAGCCCCGCCAAAACCAGCAGCTGCACTACCCCGCTCAAGGCTGCATAGAAAGTGATGATCAGGCCGCTGTGGCGCTGGCTGAGCTGCTTAATCAGCAGCGCGTAGATGGCCCAGCAAAAAACGGCGCACAGCATCAGTAGATCGCCCCGGTTGAGCCGCAGCGCCAGCAGGTGGAGCAGATTGCCTCGGGTGAGCAGAGTCAGCACGCCGAGCAGTGCGATCGCACCGCCGCCGTACTGCCGCAGCCGCAGCCGCTCCCGAATAAACGCAGCGGCCAGCAGACCCGTCACCACTGGGTTAAAAGCGTTAATAATCGCCGTATTGGCAACGGCGGTATGGCTCAGGCTGGCGAAAAAGAAATAGTGATAGCCGACAACGCCAAAACTGCCCAGCAAAACCATCGGCAGCCAGTCCCGCCGTTCAACCTTAAGCTCGCCAGGTCGAGCTGAGTACTTTACCAGCAGACCCAAGGTAAAGGCCGCAATCAGATAGCGCAGCAGAGACGTAGTCAGCGGCCCCAGATCTAGCGTCGTATATTTGCCAGCAACAAAGCTACCCGCAAACAGCAGGCTAGTCAGAACGGGCAGCAGCCCCTTGAGGAAACGGAGAATCTTCACTACCGGGCAGAATGCAAAGGCTTCTCCATCCTAAGGGAGGTGGGTGGATGGGTGGGCGGGTAATGGGTGGATGGGTGGGCGGGTGGATGGGTTTCGAATTCAACGAATCTAGACGAATTCATAACCTTCACTTTCCCATCTCCCCCCTCACTCCGCGTCTCCCTCGCTCCGCGTCTCCCCTGCTCCCCCGCTCCCCCTCCCTACGTCTCCCTGCCGCTACTTCACAGCACTGCGACGACGTCTCAGCATCAGGTAGCCCGATCCGGCTCCGACTACCAGGCCCAGGAAGCTGGTGGGTTCGGGCACGATGGTGCGATCGGCATCGACTCGGTCGATAAACGTATCGAAAATCAGGGTGTAGTCGCGGGTGCGCTGTTCGATCAGGCCTGGAAAGACGGTGTTGATAAACTCGCGATTGTCGAGCGATGGAATGTGCCAGGTTGCTCCGCCCGGAACAGCGGGGTTGCTGGTCTGGGTGTAGCCGTCTAAGTCACCGATGTCCCAGTTGGTGGCCTCTGCGGCGACGACTGGCATGAGGAAGTCAAAGGCTTCCAGGTCACTGCAGCAGCCGGTGCCAGCGGGGTAGTCGGGATTGAGGCCGGGGTTGGTTTCAGCGGCGATGCCGTATTCTGCAGCAATTTCCAGGGTGAGATCCCGGAACCTGAACCAGTCGGGCTTGTCGGTTGCCCCTCGACCGGCGTGGAGATACAGTTTGTCGCCCAAAACCAGGCTGTCGAGGTTGACCATCACCGCCGTGTTGCGAACTTCCTCTGGGCTGAGGCTATTGGCATAGTACCTAGAGCCGATCAGGCCAATTTCTTCGGCTCCAAAGAAGACAAATTTGACGGTGAGGTTGGTATTTTCCTGCAGTCGCTCGGCTAGCTCTAGCAGCACGCCGACCCCCGAAGAGTTGTCGTTGGTGCCTTCTAGGCCAGAGCGATCTAGCGTAGCGCTGCTAGGGGCTGTATCGTAGTGGGCTCCGATAATGATCTGCTTGTCAGATGAGGTGCCCTGCCGCTCGGCGATGACGTTGTAGGAGGTAAACTCTTGTCCCCGAAAGGTGTAGGTGAAGGGCTGCAGCTCTGGGGTGTAGCCAAAGGAGCTAAGCCGCTGACTGAGATAATCAACGGTTTCAGCTTCCTTGGCTGTGCCGATGCTGCGGCCTGCTAAAAACTCAGACAGGTAATAGGTTTCTTGAGCAGCGGTGGCACCGATACCCAAAGTGGCCGCTTGGGCTGGAATTGCTCCAATCAACGGTGCTGCGATCGCACCCACTCCCCACAAAAACCCTTGACGAGGAAAAACCGGCATTTGCCCTCCAATTGCATAAAAGCCTGACGATTCATCAGTAAAACTACTGATAAACCGAGGGTCATCTTTTCACATCTCCCTCCGGGAGTTTGTGCCTGAGAAAACGGTTTAATACTGGGTAACAATCGCCCCAGCAGCCTTAACCAAGCGATTTAAGCGGTGGCTGGAGGTTTGCGACCAGCAGCGTCTCAACCTGCTCAGCCGCGAGCGGGCGGCTAAACAGGTAGCCCTGGCCACATTCGCAGTCAATGTTTTGTAGAAGGGTGAGCTGGTGATCGGTTTCAATGCCTTCTGCGATCGCATCGAGCCCCAGGCTATCGGCCAGGGCCACAATGGTTCTGACGATGCCGGGGTCTTCCTGCTGGCCCAACTGAGAGACAAAAGACTGATCGATCTTGAGCGCCGTGAAGGGAAAGCGGTGCAGATAGTTCAGGGAAGAGTAGCCAGTGCCAAAATCATCAATGCTAAGGCCAACCCCATGAGCCCGAATGGCTGCCAGCAGGGCGATGGTGTGCTCGATATCCTCAATCAAAATGTTTTCGGTGACTTCTAGGGTCAGGCACTCGGGCGAAATGGCGGTAGCTGTAAAAATAGCCTCCAGCTCGCTCACCAGAGCCGAGTCTTTTAGCTGGCGGGGGGAGAGATTAACGCTTAGCGTCAGGGCATTGGCAATAGAATATTGGGTCTGCCAAGCGCTGAGCTGGCGGCAGGCCTCCCGAAGAATCCAGTTGCCCAGAGGCACAATCAGCCCCGTTTCTTCAGCCAGGGGAATAAACTCTCCCGGGTAAATCAGCCCCTGCTGAGGGTGCAGCCATCGCACCAGCGCCTCAAAGCTCTTAATGCGGCCCGTTTTAAGCGAAACGACTGGCTGGTAGTGAAGGATAAACTGCTGCTGCTCTAGGGCTAAGCGCAGGGCATTTTCTAGATGCATCTCACGCATCACCTGCAGATGCATCTGGGGATCAAAAATGGCGTAGCAGGCTTTGCCGTTGGCCTTGGCCCGGTACAGAGCAATGTCGGCGTCTCGCAGCAGCTCGTCGCCCTGCTGGTAATGGGATGAACCGATGACAATGCCGATGCTGGTGCTGATGAAGACCTCTCGCCCCTGCAGCGTAAAGGGCTGCTGGAGATCCTGCAAAACCCGCTCAGCGATCCGCACAGCATCGCTAGCGCCTTCAATGTCCTCCAGCAGCACCACAAACTCATCGCCGCTGAGGCGGGCTGCCAAATCAACGGTTCGCACCAGGGCCGAGAGTTTTTGGGCAATGGCCAACAGCAGGTCATCTCCCACCTGGTGCCCCAGGCTGTCGTTAATCACCTTAAAGCGGTCTAGGTCTAGAAACAGCACGGCAAAGTTGAAGTCGGTGTGGCGCTGCAGCCGCTCTAGCGCCAGCGCTAGGCGCTCCATTAGCAGGTTGCGATTGGGCAGCCCGGTGAGGGCATCGTGCAGCGCCTCGTACTTCAGCCGGTTTTGGATTTCAATTTTCTCGGTGACGTTGCGGGAGGAGGTTTGAATCTGAACAACCTGGTCGGCGGCGTCGAGAATAGAGTTACTCAAGGTCTCTAGCCAGATGTACTCTCCAGATTTGTGGCGAATGCGGTAGGTGGTAGAAGCTCCAATATTCTGCAGGGCTGGCCGATGGATGGTTTCTCGAAGGCGATCGCACTCTTCTGGGTGAAACAGATCGTAGGGGCTGGTGCCCACCAGTTCCTCGGGGTTGTACCCTAGCAGCGCTCGGCAAGAGGGGCTGACGTAGACAAAGGTGCCTTCTAGATCGTGCAGGCAGACTAGGTCGCTCATGTTCTCAGCCACCAGACGAAAGCGGGCTTCGCTCTCTCGTAGCGCCTCCTGGGCCAGCTTGAGGTCAGTCAGGTTGCGAATGCTGACGACTACACCTGAAACGGTGCCGTCTAGCTCCCGGTAGGGTGAGTAGGTAATGCTGTTAAATTCTCGACCGATAGCAGGGTGCTCAAACCACAGCTCAAAGCGAATATCTTCTCCTGTGAGGCAGCGCTTAAGCCGCTCATGATTGCTTTCAAAAGCAGCCTTGCCAATAATTTCTTGGGCTGGGCGGCCTACGATTTCCTCGGCCCGCAGGTGGAAACGATCCAGGTAAGCCTGGTTGACCAGCTGGAAGTTGAAGTTGTGATCAACCAGGGCAGTCGCATCGGTGGTGGCCGAAAAAACCCGCTCAAAGCAGCGCAGGCTCTCCTCCGCCTGTTTACGGGCAGTAATGTCTTGGCTGACGTTGACTACAACCCAACAATTGGCTTCGCGATCGCACCGGGAGGTGTAGCTGCTGGAGATCCACCGCCAGGAGCCGTCTTTGTGGCGAAACCGAAATTCGACGTTGCGGGGACGCTCCAGGCACAGATCTTCAAACACAGAGTCTGTCAGGGTAGCCTGGTCTTCCGGCCACACCCTGGAGTCCCAAAGGGTTTTATCTGCTAATAGCTCCCGGCGGTCAAATCCAAAGACGTGGGCATGGCCAGCGGAGCAGTAGTCATACTCCCAGGTGCGATCACTATAGATGCGGAAGCTGGCGATGCCGGTGCTGGCATCGTCTAGGACGGCGCTGAGCTGGGCCTGGGAATGGCGCAGAGCCAGCTCTAGGGCTTTGCGATCGCTAATATCAGTATCGATCACGGTGCACACCCAGCAGTTTGCCTGCTGATCACGGCGGGCCGTCGCAGCACTGGCGATCCAGCGTACCGTGCCATCTTGATGACGAAAACGGTATTCTATATGGCTTGCTTTGCCTGCTTTGATGACCTCCCAAACGGGCCTAACGACGGCTTCAATGTCCTCTGGCAGCACCCGCGAAAACCAGAGCTGGGGGTCATCGATAAAAGCCTGGGCCGGAAAGCCAAAGACTACCTCTGCCCCCGCCGACCAAAAATCGTAGGTAAAGCGGTTATCGGGGTAAAGCCGGTACTGCGCAATGCAGGCCAGCGTATGGTTGAGAATATCCGTCTGCGAGTGTTGGGAGATCTGTTGGGCCAGATCCGGCTGCTCGCGCTCTACCTGGGGGGCAGCATCATCGTGACCTGAGCGGTTCTGAAACCTGCGGTAAAGCAGTTGCCCCAGAACAATCTGGCAAATGAGATCCCCTGCGATCGCAGGGCCTAGACCCGGCCAGCCCAAAAAAGCCGCCAACTGGGGCAGAAAAACCCAGCTCAAGACAGCCCCTAGCGTGACCCCCTGGAGGGCCAGCAGCAGCGCCCACAACACTCTAAACCCGACCTGCTTCGAACCGGAAGGTATCCCTGGCTCTAGGGAAGGCGGCTTTGGAACCTGCTCTGGGGTCTTTTCTGAAGCCTGGTTTGGGGACATTCAGTAAAAATCCTTACTTTGAGCATTCTGTAGGGTTCCCTTGCCCTTCTCAGTAATACTTATGCCCAATTTCAGAATTTTTTTGTCTGGTTGCGGCAGGTTTGTTACCTTTGTCTGCTTTAGCGGGCTCCCCGCTGTTCTAACTGGGTGACTCGGTTTTCCAGGGTGCGAAACTGCTGCCGCAGTTCAACAGTTAGGGTAGCCAGGTTGTCAAACTGCTCTTCTAGGGAGGGATCGGCTGGAGTATTCCTGGTCGGGGCAGCGGGACGAGGCGCGGCAGGCTGAGCCAGGTTGGGCTGAGACAGGCGGGCCTCGATCTGAGCGACTTGCGATCGCAACTGCCGCAGCTGAAACTCTAGCTGCGACACTCGCGATTCTACCTGTGCTGAGGCGGGGGCAGGCATCAGCCCGACTAGCCCTAAAAACACCAGCAGGGTCAGCCCGATCAGTCCCCACCGCCAGCGAATGCGAAACGGCTGCTTCATTTGAGTTACCTTGAGCGGTATCTTCTCTATGGTAAAAAATCTGGGAATCTAACTATTTCATTCCCAGCAAGGTGACCTATCATAGGCCCCATAACCGCTTCCAAATGGGGCATCCCATGATAAGTCTGGGGGAGACAGCTATGACCATGACTCGTAACGTAACAACCTTGCTGGGCCTGACACTGCTGTTGGGATTGAGTCCGGTAGGGGCTCTGGCTCAGACTGACCCCGCTTCCGAACCTGCTCCCGAATCTATAGAGGGTCAACCCGAGGAGCCTACCTCGCCGCCAGCCGTGGCTCCCAATCCAGTAGAGGCCTACAACCGAGGCGTAGAGGCGTTTCAGAGGGGCAACCTGGAAGCAGCCTTGACCAGCTTTGACGAAGCCATCGCCGTCAACCCCAGCTACGCTGAGGCCTATGTCTATCGAGGCATGGTCTATGGTCGGCAGCAGGACTATGCAACGGCAATCGCCAACCTCGATCGGGCGATTCAGCTCAACCCGAGCTACGCAACTGCCTACTTCATGCGAGGCATTACCTACTACAACATGGGTAATCGCGAGGCCGCCTCAGCAGATTTCAATACTGCAGTGCAGCTCGACCCAGACTCGGTTGAAACCTACCTCTACCGGGGTCTGACAGATTCTGATGCCGGCAATACGGCCCTGGCCATTGAAGATTTTACAGAGGCAATCAACCGCAATCCAGCATCGGTCGATGCCTACATCTTGCGCGGCTTTGCCCATGAGAAAGTGGGGGCCTACGAAGACGCTGTGGCCGATTTTAGCCGGGCAATCGAACTCAACAACAGTCGCCCCGCCGCTTACATGGGTCGGGGCGTGGGCTATTACCAGCTGGGCCTGATGGAGCCTGCTCTAGATGATCTGAACCGAGCTATTAGCCTCAACCCCGATGGGGCTAGCGCCTATCTCAATCGCAGCTATATTTACGTGCAGCAGAACCGGCTTGGCCGAGCGCTTGAGGATCTAAACCGGGCTATTGAGCTTAATCCCAGGCTGTCTGAGGCCTACATGAACCGAGGCATTGTACGCGCCAACCAGCGAGATTTTGCCGGGGCTGAGCGAGACTTTGCCCGCACCCTGGAGCTTAACCCGGAACGAGCAGACGCCTACAAGGCTCGGGGCGATGCCCGGATGTCGGTGGGAGATGAGCTGGGGGCCATCTCTGACTACAGTGAGGCCATTTTTGTTGACGCCAACTATGCCGAAGCTTACAAGGCTCGGGGCGATGCCCGGCTGGCAATTGGTGACACGCCAGGTGCGATCGCAGACTACAGCCAGGCCATTGATATCCGGCCCAACTATCTCGATGCTTTTTCGGCTCGGGGGCGGGCCTATGTGCAGACGGGGCAGTCCCAGTTGGCCTACAGCGATCTAACCCAGGTCATCCTAAACGATCCCCGCAGCCTCACCCCCGATGTCTACTTCCACCGAGGTCTTGCTCAGGCCACTTTAGGTGAGAGCCTGGGGGCCCGACAGGACCTGCAGCAGGCAGCTGATCTCTATCTCAGAGTGGGCAACGCAGAGGGCTACCGAGCGGCGCTGCAGGAGCTAGGACAGCTATAGATGGCTCATTTGCGGCTGGGCAGCAAGCCCCTGCAATGGCTGCTGGTAGGTCTGCTGCTGGGCCTGATGTGGTTGGGTTGGGCTGCGCCTGTAGGAGCGGCCACGCACACCTATCACGAACGCCCCGGACAGACGACCTACCGCTCCCAACAGAGCCTGCGCGATCGCACTGATCGCGCCTGGCAGGCAACTCTATTCAAGCGCTATGTAGGCGGCAACCTACAGGGAATTTACCTGCGGCTGGTGGGTTTTCCAGGGGTTATCCAGGTCGCCGCTCAGCAGAGCCTGCAGATCAACACCGGCACTGGGCTGGTGTGGCAGGCCGAGCCTTCGTTAGACCCGCAAACCCAAAATCTGCCTGACAATGTTGGCCAATACGACCTGCAGTCAGTCCTGGCAGATCTCAAAGGCGCTATTCCCCTAGAACTCGTGGTGCCGCTGCGTCGGGGCGAAGCTCACCTGACAGTGGCTCCCTTTGTTGTTGAAGAATGGCGCAGCCTGAATCAGGTCGCTGACCCTTAATGCTCTTGCCTGCAGCTGCTAACTGCGGCTATAAACCTAGGCTGTAAACGTAGGGGGTGTAGTCATCTGCACCCCCTTATCAAAAGGCAGGCCTTAGACTAAGCCAGGACCTTTGCCCCCTGGCTCGTTAATTTCCTGACGCTCTTCGACGCGGCGCTGCTTCTCAGCTTCTTCCTCTTCCTGCAGGTCGCCAGGTTCATTGACGTACATCTCAGGTTCAATGGCAAAGTTGTTAACCAACCCTTCCTGGTCTGTTGTGTAACCGCCAGCAGTATCTAGCGTTTCCTCGTGGTCAGGTAACTTCTTAAAATCTTCCCCCTCACGGTCTTCTCTAGCTCCTTTTTCAGCAGGCGTGATATGAGGATCGTAATTACTAGCTTTGTTATCAACGGTGTCTGCCATAATAGCCTCTAATAAATCGGGCAAAATTCGCGTTGGCTGAGGCGCACTCCTAAGCATTGAGCAGAGAAAAACGCTTCAGCTCAGTCGATTAAGGTCAGACTAACCCACCAAAATTTACAGCGAACCCACCTTCTGAAAGAGGTGATCCCCATCATTTTGGTACACATCGTCTAGGCTGATAATGTTCCGTTCGGCTGCTAAAAAATGTGATTTTCCTAAAGTTAAGGCTACTGCGGGTTTCTGAGGGATGAGCCGGGCTAACAAACCTCGGCAGTGCCCTACCTTCAAAGCAGTACCCCTGTCCCAGTTTGATGGGGCAGGGGCAAGCAAGTTTTAGCCAGGGCCGCTTGAAGGGTGTTTATGCTGCGACGGCTGCGATCGCACGACCTTCAGACCGGCCAAAGAGAACATAGTGGGACAGCCCATTGAGTAATCCTCCAGACTGCACCAGTGCCCCTACGTCTGGATTGAGTGCAAGGTACGCACTTTCATCAAAAATAGGGCTTGGGCTGCGGCCTTCTTTCGCCCCCAGAGCAACATAGTGGTCGAAGCCGCTACCAAACTGACCGTTTTGTACAGCGGTTTTGACATCGGCATACTGCGCCAGGTAAAAACTTTCCTGGAAGAGCATTAGTTGGGGCAAGCGCGACTCATTTATGCCAGCCTCAGTCCAGTGCTCAAAGGCACTGCTAAAGGTGCCTGAAGCGATCGCAGCCTGCACATCGGAGTAGCGCGTCAGGTAGTCCTGCTGATTAAACAGCTGGCTGGGATTGCGCAACTCCTGATGCCCATGCATGGCAAAGTGCTGGAAGCCACTCTTGAAAGCTCCACTGGCCACGGCCACGGCCACATCCTGATTAGTTTGTAGATAGAAACCTTCATTAAAAACGCTGGTAAAGTCTCGCCCTTCCAGCCAGCCAGCCTGCCTGAAATGGTCAAAGCCATTGGCAAACTGGCCAGCTTGCACAGCGCTAAGGATGTCTTGGTTATTGCGCAGGTAACGAACTTCATCAAAAAAGAGCGAAACTTCTAGGCCGCCGTAGGTAGAGATGCTGAGAAAATCACGCCCTTCCTGCCGCCCAAACTGATTGAAATGGTCGAAGCCGTTGCTAAACAGGCCATTCTGCACAGCCCCAGCGACATCCTGGTGAACAAGCAGATAGCGTGTTTCATTGAAGAACTGGTTAACGGATGCACCCCCATTTGCAGATGGAAAGGGAGGAATAGCAAGATTGGCAAATCCACCAATCTTGGCAAATTGCTCAAAGTTGAAGATTGTATCTCGGATAACCGGTAGAGGAGCGACAGGGGGTGTGACAGGAGGGGTATCTGGGGGTGTAATGACCGGGGAAATGGTCAATACTAAAGAACTGCTGCTAACAAATCCTGTGCCGTAGTCAATCAGGTAGCCAGCCTGAGCATAATCACCGCCGCCACCGCCGTTGGGCTCGTCGTACCATGTGCCAAGGGGAAGAGGTGTGCTTGGCCCAGCCATCAAGGCGAAATCGTCGCCTGGATCAGGAGCCGCGTTGTTGGGTTCAGTGGTAAACCAGTTGGCAAAGCCTGCAACGGTACCGCTTTGGTTGCCCTGCCAGAATAGAGTTTCAGCTTCGGGGCCAGTAACCCATCGCCACTCTCCTTCTACGGTAGAATCGCTGGCTCCAATCCAGGCGCTCCCTTGCAAAAGTCCCTGGACAAACGTCTGCTCCTGGCTAGAGGTAATCGTTGCCAGGTATCCAGCTTTGTCTAAAAAAGCCCGGGCAGCAGCAGCATCACGGGCAGCCTCCCAGGTAATCCCGCTGGCTGCAACGTATTCATAAAAGGCTCCTGTCTCAGAATTGAGTCCGGCCTTACTGATTGAGATTTCAACTGTTTTTGAGCCGGAGCTGCCAGTATTGGTGTAGAGAACTAGCCGCAAAGCTTCTTCATAGGCTGTTTCAGAAGCTTCCCCTTCAAACGTTAGGGTGCCTGTAACGTCGTCATAGGTCCATGCGATGGAGCCGATGCTTCCCGTAGTTCCAGACTGGCCGGAAATACTTAGCTGGTCTTGATCGGCATTGAAACCTGACGCGATTTTAACCTTGGCACCCGTAAGATTGCCAATTTCATCAGCCAGGTTTAACCCTGGTGCAACAGCAGCAGAAGCACCCTGATTTAGAGAAACTGAACCGGAGGATAGGTTGACGAGGTTTACCATGTTAAGTCTCGGAAAAGATAGCAAGAATTTTGTGTCTAAAGCCCCTCATGTTGAAGCTTGTAGACTCGTTTGGTCAGTCGTTACCGAGTAAATTTCCTGACGACGAGATGACCTACGTACGTATAAAGCCATGCTATCTGGGCAGCCGAGCCATCTGTATCTGTGGTGAACCTAGCCTTTGAAACTTAGGTCAAAAGCCCTTTAATCTCTAAAATATTTCCCTGAGCTGAGGCGACGATCTTGGAAAATTGCTATGATATTTCGTCGTTTCCCTTCAATAACGGTTCAATAATCGATGCTTCATAAGCAGTTAATTTTTTGAATAAGTTACCTTTTAATTCCTGAGATAACAGCTCCTGAATAAGTAGCCGCGAATGATTAAAGCTTGAGTTATTGGCACAGTTATCCTGCTTTTTTTATGACTGCTGCATAATTTAAGTCGCCTATTTATGAAGTCTAGAACTTGCTATTTGAAGTTATTAATATGGCTTTGGCCAAAAAGCTTCTATAACGCTCACAAATAATTTGTGAGGGTGGGGGTGTGGGGGCTACGTCCCCAGCCAGGGGTTCCACCCCTGCACCCCATTCACATCCCATTTGGGATTGCTATATCAGTTTTCTATCGTCGAGCTGCAGATAACCTTGACCGACATCACCTGTAGTTTGAGCCACAAAAAAAGAGGTGAGTTACCTGTGTAGATAACTCACCTCTTCAAATCAGTTAATTCAGCTGATGTTAGGCAGAAGCCTCTGCAGCATAAACACTGACCTTCTTGCCGTTCTTACCTTTGCGCTCAAAGGTGACGACACCGTCAATTAGAGCAAACAGGGTATCATCGCCGCCTCGGCCAACGTTGTTACCGGGGTGCAGCTTGGTGCCGCGCTGGCGAACCAGAATGTTGCCTGCTAAGACGACTTCGCCGCCATACTTTTTCACGCCCAAACGTTTAGCGTTTGAGTCACGACCGTTCCGTGTACTGCCTGTTCCTTTCTTGTGAGCCATATCGCCTCCCGGTGACTATCTAGCTATGGAATGCTTCAGGGTGTCTGCTTTGTTTCTTTGTCTATTCCTCTTCAGCAGCACCTGCGGCGGCTGGAGCTGTCTGACTAGAAGCAGAGGTGTCGGCTGCTCCTGCAAGGGCTGTGCCGTTTAGATTAATTGCGTCTACCATCAGTCGGGTTAGTTCCTGACGGTGCCCCCGCTTTTTGCGGGTTTTTTTCTTGGGCTTCATCTTGTAGACGATGAGCTTGCGTCCCCGCAGATGGCGCATTACGGTTGCGGTAATGGTTGCGCCTTCAACGGTGGGTTGGCCGACGTGGGCTTCACCCTCGTTGCTGACGAACAGAACCCGATCGAGCGTGATTTGCTCATCTTCACCGATCGCTAGGCGATCGACGTCGTAGAAGCGACCTGGCTCTACTCGGATTTGCTTACCGCCGGTTTCAACAATTGCGTATGTCATCTCTCACCTCATGGATGCCGTACAGGTAGCCGCATAACCGCTCTCGCCAGAGCGAACGCGACTCTTAGAAACCTGATCCGAGCAAAATAAACAGCCAGTTAACCATCATGCCTGAAAAATTCCTGCTCTGTCAAGCAGTTCTGTGTCGGTAAAGCGGCAGTCGCAGCAAAATTGGCTTTGGGCAAAATTCTGTCCTGACTGAGCCGGGGATCGCTGTCAAGAGGAGGTAATGGGTCTTCCTTGGGAAGGAGAGAATATGGCCGATGTGTGCTTGATGGCAGCTCAAATGCTGGCGGACTGCCTAAGCGAGTCTGGGCAGAAACCCGTGATTCGCAGCGAATCTGTACAGGCGGTGGCGGTGCGATCGCAGGCCGCTCCACCCCGTCCGGCCAGCCTGGCCGCCTCTCCGGCTCCTATGACAGCGCCCCCGGCTCCCTTTGCTCGACCAGCGCCCTGTGACGCGGGGCCTGCTGCAAAAGGAGGGTGTGCAGCCGCTTCCTCTGGCGTCGGGTTTGCTTCTGCCCAGGCGATGGCGAGTGAAGCCGCTGCCGCTGCCGATATCACCCAAACGGCCCCAGCCCGGACTCCTGCCCAGCCCCAGCCTTTGCTTCCCATGCTGCCTCGGTTTAGCCGCCCTACTTCGGTGCATCCGGCGGTTGCCATTAGCGAAACCCATTTGTGGGTGCCCCGGCCTCAAAATGGAACTCAGCTCTATTCCCAACGGCAGGCAGCGCTGCAGTCCGGACAGCTGTTTACTCGGGTTTCCCCAGGGGCTTTTCGGGAGCAGTGGGAGAAGGCAACAGGGCAGCCGACCCACCAGCAGTGGCAGTCGCTACTTGCACAAGAAGCCCGCGCTGTGACGGCAGGACAAGGTAGCAACCGGCTCACAGTCGTCGTGGGAGACTCCCTCAGTCTGTGGCTGCCTTCGGAGGCGCTGCCGCGCGATCGCTTTTGGCTCAATCAAAGCATTTCTGGAGAGACGACCGGACAAATTTTGCAGCGGCTTTCGGCCTTTGCCGCGACTCGGCCCGACACTATCTACGTCATGGCTGGGGTTAACGACCTTAAGAATGGGGCCTCGAACGCGGAGGTCGTGAACAATCTGCGGCTGATCACCCAGCGCCTGCGGCAGCAGCACCCTGAGGCTCGGGTTGTGGTGCACTCGATCTTGCCAACCCGACTGGCCAATATCTCCTCAGCCCGAGTGCGGCTGCTCAATCAGCTGATTGGCTACTCGGTGCGGCAGCAGGGCGGAGAATTTTTGGACCTGCAGCCCCAATTTACCGATACTCAGGGCAACCTGAGCCAGGATCTGACGACCGATGGCCTGCACTTAAATCCCCAGGGCTATCGGGTTTGGCAAATGACAATGCTGGCAATTTAGCAAGTTCATTCCTGACCTGAGCTGAATCGCTATGCTGGAGGGAATCGGCAGCGGATTCAGTCATGACAGCGGTTAGCCAGTTAGATCGAGCAGCCCTTCTTCAGCAGATTCGCAGCAGCCTCAGGCCTGGACAACAGGCTCTGGCTGACTGGTCTGGCGGGCCGCTGGCGGTGTCGGCGGTGCCGGGGTCGGGCAAGTCTACGGGGATGGCGGCGGCGGCGGCAATTGCGATCGCACGCCATCAGCTCCATGCCAACCGTCAGCTAGTGCTGGTCACCTTCACCCGCTCAGCTGCTGCCAACCTCAAAGCCCGCGTGCGGCAGCATTTGCGCCAGTTGGCCCTGCCGCTCAACAGCTTTGTGGTCTACACGCTGCACGGTCTAGCGCTGACGATTGCCACTCGCAACCCCGAACTCTCTAACCTGAGCTTGGAGTCGCTGACCCTGGTGTCGCCTGGGCAGAGCAACCGGCTGATTCGCACCTGCGTGGAGCAGTGGATTGTCGCCAACCCTAACCTATACCAGCAGCTTATCGAGGGGCGGCGCTTTGATGGGGAAGAAACTGAGCGGCTGCGGCGACAGTCGGTGCTGCGGACGGAGGTGCTGCCTGCGCTGGCGCTAACGGCCATTCGAGAGGCCAAAAGCTCAGGCGTTTCTGCAGCCGAGATGAGCCAGATCGCGCTAAACCTGACGCAGGCGCTGCCGGGCGATGTGGAAGACTACAGCGTGCTGTTGATCGCGGCCGGGCTGTACCAGCGTTACCAGGAACTCCTGCAGCAGCGGGGCCTGATTGACTACGACGACATGATTTTGGCGGCGCTGCGAGCGCTAGAAGATGAAGAAACTCGGCGCTTCTGGCAAACGCGCACCTTCGCCGTTTTTGAAGACGAAGCGCAAGATTCATCGCCGCTGCAAACTGAGCTGCTGACGACGCTAGCGGCAGACCCGCAGGATCTGAACGTGCCGCCAAACCTCGTTAGAGTGGGCGATCCCAATCAGGCGATCAACTCCACGTTTACCCCGGCAGATCCGGTTTTCTTCAATCAGTTTTGCGATGCCTGCCAGCATCAGGGCCGTCTGATCACGATGGATCAGGCGGGGCGCAGTACGCAGATCATCATGGATGCAGCCAATGTGCTGTTGAAATGGGTCAACCAATCCCGTTTGGCGGGCGGCGAAACCCCGTTTCGAGATCAGGCGATTTCGCCCGTGGCCTGGAACGATCCCCAGGCGGATGCTAACCCATTGCCGGAAGGGCCAGGGCTGGAGCTGCAGGTGCCCGACGATATTACTGACTCGGTGCGGCGGCTGGCCCAGCGGGTGGTGGATCTCCATCAGCAGCACCCCGAATACAGCTTTGCAGTCCTAGTGCGCGAGGGGCGGCAAGGCCTATTTGTGGGTAACCTGCTGCGCAATCCGGCGGTGCTGGGCGTGGATCTGGCCCAGGCGGGGGTGCGGCTCTATGACGTGGGCGAGCGCGATCGCCAAACCCAGGTGCCTGAGGAAATGCTGGCTCTGATGCGGTTCATTGAGCGACCCCATTCCCCCGATGCGCTGAAGGGGGCGCTGCGGGTGCTGGTGGACCGTCGCCGCATTCCCACCCAGGATCTCAATGCGTTGGCGAATGCGCCGGAGCAGTTTCTCTACCCTGGCCCTTTGGATACGCCGCCCGATACGGAGGCGGCACGCCAGGCTCGCAGGCTGTGTGCGGGGCTGTTGCGATCGCGCCTGGAGCTGCCGCCCTACCACCTGATCCCGTTCATTGGCCTGACTCTGGGCTACAGCCAGAGCGAGCTGGCAACGGCGGATAAACTGGCCGCTCGCCTCAGTCAGCAGACGCGCGAAAACAATTCGCTGGCGGCCATGCTGGATGCCTTACAGGAAATTGTGGGATCGGAGCGATTTGAGGGGGTGGATACTGAGGAAACCGAGTCGCAGTATACGCGTCGGGGGCAGCTGACGCTGATCACGATGCACAAGGCAAAGGGCTTGGATTGGGACGTGGTGTTTCTGCCGTTCCTTCACGAAAAAACAATCCCTGGTGAGCTGTGGGTGCCGCCCCAGGGCGAATTTTTGGGTGACTTTACTCTGGCTGATGTGGCCCGCGCCCAAATTCGCACCTATGCTCACGGCGAGCGGGGATCAACGCCGATCCCCGATATCTTGACGGCTTGGGAGCAGGCTAAGCACCTCAAAACGGCTGAGGAGTATCGACTCCTGTATGTGGCGATGACTCGCGCTAAGCGCCTGCTGTGGATGTCGGCAGCGCGTCAGGCTCCCTTTACCTGGAGCAAGCCGGAGAAGGTGCAGGAGGCCCAGCCCTGTCCGGTTTTTCCGGTGCTGCGGCAGCGGTTTCTCAAGGCAGGTAGCGGTTGGGCGGGTAAAGCATAGGAAAATAGTGAATAAACGGCTGTCTGCATAGGAGATCTTTTATGAGTCGAGCAGTGATTAAGTTCTCGTCTGAGGACTGCGGCATCTGTCACAAAATGTCGTTTTATGACCAGAAGGTGGCTGAGGAGCTGGGCCTGGAGTTTGTCGATGTGAAGATGCAGGATACGGCTACGTATCGCAAGTACCGCAAGATTCTTCTGGCTCAGTATCCGGATAAGGCGGAGATGGGTTGGCCGACGTATTTGGTTTGCGATGATCCCGAGGGGGAGTTTGCCATTGTGGGTGAGGTGAAGGGGGGGCACCCGAAGGGGGAGTTTCGCAGTCGGCTGCAGGAGATTGTGGGTAGCTGATTGGGGTTATTTTCCTCCTCGGGTAGGGGCGCAGGGGTCTGCGCCCAAGATATAGGGTTAGTAGCTGAGATAGGGTAAGGCGGGGATTGGGGCTTCGTTGATAGATCTGGCCCGGGGCCTTCCCCCGGACCCCGCTTTTTGGGGGCCCGGGCTCCCCCAAAACCTCCCGAAAGGGTTTGTCTGTGAGCCGGTTGGCTAGATTGGTGATTCAGGTACAGCGTTTCTTAGTCTGTTGAGGTAGGAGATGCTCGTTGCCAGATCCCCGCAACTTCTTGAAGGATAAGCTTTCCCGGTAATCCCCCCTTTATAAGGGGGGCAGGGGGGATCCAAACTTGTACCTCGAAAGCTTAGGTGCCGCTACATACGCAGCTTAAACATTAATGACTGATGGGCTTTCTAGGGAGGGTTTATGGCGGCTGATTTGGATTCGCTTTTTGGTCAGATTGAGTCGCTGGTGATGTGCCACTCTCCTAGCGGGGCGGAGTGTGAGATCAATGAGTTTTTGCTGGAGGCGTTTGGGGCGCGGGGGGTGGAGTGCTGGCGGGATGATGCGGATAATTTGATTGCCAAGATAGCGGGGCGGGATGAGCGGCGTGCGATCGCAATCACGGCCCACAAAGACGAAATTGGGGCTATCGTCAAAGCGGTGCAGCCCGATGGTCGGATTTCGGTGCGTAAGTTGGGCGGGGCGTTTCCCTGGGTCTATGGAGAGGGCGTGGTCGATCTGCTGGGGGATCAGCGGACGGTTAGCGGCATTCTCTGCTTTGGCTCGCGCCATGTCTCGCACGAATCGCCTCAGAAGCAGCAGCAGGAGGGCAAGGCGGTCGAGTGGGAAGCGGCCTGGATCGATACTTGCCTCACCTTGGCTGAGCTAGAGCAGGCGGGGGTACGCCCCGGCACTCGCATGGTGGTGGGCAAGCACCGCAAGCGTCCCTTTCGCATGGGCGACGTCGTGGCTAGCTACACGCTGGATAACAAAGCGTCGGTGGCGATTTTGCTGGCGCTGGCAGAGCGGCTCAAGCAGCCGCCGGTGACGGTATATCTGGTGGCTTCGGCTAAGGAAGAGGTGGGGGCGATTGGGGCGCTTTACTTCTCGCAGCGCCATGCTTTGGAGGCGTTGGTAGCGCTGGAGATTTGCCCTTTATCAGACGAGTATCCGGTGCAGGAGGGGCCGGTGCCGGTGCTGCTGTCTCAAGATGGCTATGGTGTGTATGACGAGGGGCTGAACTGGCAGATTCGGCAGGCGGCTGAAGCCTTGGAGCAGCCGCTGCAGCTAGCGACGATCAGCGGCTTTGGCAGCGATGGCTCAATTGCAATGAAGTTTGGCCATGTGTCGCGGGCGGCCTGTTTGAGCTTTCCCACGCAGAATACGCATGGCTATGAGATGGCTTATTTGGGTGCGATCGCAGCCTGCACTGACGTTCTAGAGCGCTTCTGTAACGACCTGTGACCCGGCTCCTGGGGTTTCTGGGAAACTTGCCTAGAATGTAGGCGGAAGGCGGCATTGTCGGTTTCCCAATCTGTTTTTTAGAAGAAGCTATGGCGAAAACTGTCGCAGACGTGATGACCGCAAACCCCATCACCGTCAGACCCGAAACCCCGTTAAAAGACGCCATTCAGCTCTTGGCGGAAAAGCACTTTAGCGGCCTGCCCGTAGTTGATGAGTCTGGAAAGCTGGTAGGCGTTCTTTCTGAGACCGACCTGATGTGGCAGGAGACGGGCGTAGAACCGCCGCCCTACATCATGCTGCTAGACAGCGTGATCTACCTAAAGAACCCTGCCAAGTACAACCAGGAACTCCACAAGTCGTTGGGCCAAACGGTTCAGGAGGTCATGACAGCTGACAGAATTGTCACCATTGCGCCCGATCAGTCCTTGCGGGAAGCGGCCCAGCTCATGCACGACCGGCAAATCCGGCGGCTTCCGGTGGTGGATGATGCGGGCAACCTGGTGGGCATCTTGACTCGCGGCGACATTGTCCGAGAAATGGCTAGCCACTATTCCTAAGGCTTGCTCAGCGGCCTACTGAGCCATCTAGGTAGTCTGTTAACGACAGCTAATCCCCAAACCCAGGGGCTATACCTGATCCCCAAAATGGCCGATAGTGGTATTAGCTGATTTGTGTTGAAGATTACGAAATGACTCACACACCGGAAAGCGTTAGGGCACTTCTACAGTCAGAAGACTACGGCGATCGCCTGCGGGCAGTTAATCAGCTGCGGGAGCTAGATCCTGTTGTTGCCTTCGAGATGGTGCAGACAGCAGCTATAGATAGCAACGCTCGCGTGCGCTACGCTGCCGTCAGCCAGATTGCTACGCTGGGGCAGCATGAACCCGCTCAGGTCGTTTCTATGCTGCGATCGCTGCTGAAGACCGACCCTGACCCGGATGTGCAGGCCGCTGCTGCAGACACCATCGGTGCGCTGCGGCTGACCGAGGCCTACGAAGATTTGGAAGCCGTCTATAACCACACGTCTGAGTGGCTGGTGCAGTTCAGCATTGTGGCGGCTCTGGGAGAGTTGGGCGATCCCCGCGCGTTTGACCTGCTGCAGACGGCCCTCAACGCGGACAATGAACTGATTTCAACAGCCGCGATTGGAGCTTTGGGAGAATTGCAGGATGACCGGGCGCTGCCGCTGCTGTTAGCCCATACCGACAGTGCCGACTGGCAGGTACGTCACCGCCTGGTGCATGCCCTCAGCCATTTTTCTCAGCCCGAAGCCCGCTCTGCTCTGCAGACGCTGACCCAAGATGAATCTCCTATTGTGGCGGAAGCCGCTGCCCATCATCTCAGTGCCTGAAGCAGCCTTGGTTGGCTAACTGTGCAGTGCCATCTTCTAATTGGCGGCTGCAGGGTGCGGAGGCAATTTACCCCCGCTGCCTAGGATCAGCGCGAGCATAGCGTTCCTAGGCAATCTCAGCCCGTCTGCCAACTCCAATCGCCAAGGGGATCTGCTGTTTGCGAAGCTTTTATTGCTGCACAAACCTAGACGGTATAAACACGGAAAGTGGCAATCTGCAAACAAGCTTTGCGATTGATTAAAATTTTCTATCACTGAACCCCAAAGGCTTGATGTTTCTAGTTCAGAAGCGGGTCAATTAGCCTGTTAAAAATCCATTGATGGTTTTGGGAAAGCGCTATTTCGCTGATTTTGGCCTATTTATAATGGTCAAACCCGAATTTCTTGAGACTTCAAAGAAGTGTCTTCAACCCCTTTTGTCGGCTCCCGGTGTTGACTTTGTAAGTTTAAGGTTTGCTATATTTAAAGCATGCGCGTTCACCACAGAGAATCCTTTTCAGGGGTTGACACGCAAGTATTTACACCAACTGTCTACTGGGATTGTGCTTTCCCAAAGTTTGGGCGATCGCAGGAGTTTAACGATTGTGCTGATTGATGGGGCATCGGCAAAGTTTTGGGCATAGCAAGGTCCTGAGGATGCATTAACTGACAATTGCGAGTCACCACTGCAGCAGTTGTCGGATTTGATTGGCTCCTCGTTTTAGTGAATCTAGTCTTGGAGGCTTCTTGAGTGGTTGCCATCTCTCCACCGCCTGCCAACCATAAATGGGGAACGCTGAGCTTTGTCTCGACTCTGTACCTACGACCTATTCTGGATTTGTTGCTGCTAGAAGTGCCTACGACATGGCAGGCAGAAGTTCGCTTGGGCCTGCAGGAAGCCCTAGTCAACGCTGCTAAGCATGGCAACAACCTGGATCCCTCCAAAAAGGTTTCGGTGCAGTTCTCTGCGTTTGGAGATTATCACTGGTGGATTATTGCCGACCAGGGCAGTGGGTTTAAGCATCCCTATCAGTGTGAGGAAACGCTGCATGGCTGCACCTATCATGCAGGGGAGTGCGGTCGAGGGCTGTACATTCTCTATCAGGTGTTTGATGAGGTGCAGTGGGTGCGAGATGGTCGAGAGCTTCACCTTTGTAAAAAGGTGCGACGACGGAGCCGACTGCCGCTGATCAGCTAGGGGCTTTGACGGTGTCCGTGGCTGGGGCAAGGGGGCGCTTGGAGAGAACGGTCTAACCATCCGGTGGCTTGCTGCAGGCGAACGAGGGCTTCTTCTGGCTGATCTTTGAGCAGGTAGACGAGGGCTGAGGCAATCTGTTCCCCTGCCCGCACCTTACGATTGCGGTTGAGCCGGTGCCAGTCCTGCGGTTTGATGGCAAGCCGTTCGGCCAGAGCTTGAACCAGCTCCAGGTCGCTGAGATCAGCAGTCTTTTGAGAGAGCGTAGCGGTGCTTGCTTGGGCGGTGGGCCTTGAGATGGGCTGGTCTGTCATGGTTCAGAGGGGCTTTAGGTTAGTTTAGGAAATTGGGCTTGGGGATATGCTGAGTAGTTGTTTCTATTCTGCATGATGAAGCGAATTCACCGATGGATTCGTAGGCCTTCCCAACGGGGATCGCTAAGCGGCAGCCCTGCTCCCGATCCCAGGCAGCAGATTACAGAGCTCAACCGGGCTCTGAACCAGCTAGAGGAGCGGCTGCGGCGTTTGCGCTCTGCGGTTCGCAACCTGGCCCAGCTGCAGCAGGTTCAAGACCGGCTGGCCGAGGCGGATCAGCTGGCTCTGGCTACCGATGAGATCAAGACGCTACAGCAGCAGGCAGAAGATCTTGAATTGGCGCTCAGCGGCCAAGTTTTTTCCTGGCAACAGCTCAAGGAGCCATTTTAGCGGGCGGTGAGGTTTGTTGGGCTGGGGCTGGTGGTGGGCTGGCTGCTGCGGGGCTGTGCCGGCGGCTAGAGACGCTGTTGTCGGGAAGTTCTACCATAGATATTCAGCTTCAACATGCGGTTGTACTACTGAAAAACCACCTGACAAGAATCATGACTCAACGTATTCGAGAAATTTTGCAAGCCGGACAGCCCGACGAATCTGTGCTGATTCGAGGATGGGTGCGTACGAAGCGGGAGTCTAAGGGGTTTACCTTCATCGACGTCAATGACGGCTCCTCGATGAACGGCCTGCAGGTGGTCATGGGGGAGAGTGTGCCCGGCTATGCTGAGACGATGAAGCGGATCAGCACTGGGGCCTCGGTAGAAATCGTAGGCAAGCTAGTAGAGTCGCCCGGAAAAGGTCAGCGGATTGAGCTGCAGGCGTCTGAGGTGACGGTGTTTGGTGAGGCCGATCCCGAAACTTACCCCCTGCAAAAGAAGCGGCACACGTTTGAGTATCTGCGGACGTTGGGGCACTTGCGATCGCGCACCAACACCCTGGGCGCAGTTTTCCGTGTACGCAACGCCTGCGCCCAGGCGATCCACCAGTTCTTTCGCGATCGCGGCTTCATCTGGGTCCACACCCCCATCATTACGGGCAGTGACGCAGAGGGGGCTGGAGAAATGTTCACCGTGACGGGTCTGAACCTCAAGCAGGTGCCCACCACCGAGCAAAACCAGGTGGACTACAGCCAGGACTTCTTTGGCAAGCCAGCCTATCTGACGGTGAGCGGCCAGCTAGAGGCTGAAATTATGGCGATGGCTTTTACCAACGTCTATACCTTTGGCCCCACCTTCCGCGCCGAAAACTCCAACACCTCTCGCCACCTGGCCGAGTTTTGGATGGTCGAGCCAGAGATGGCCTTTTGCGCCCTAGAAGGCAACATGGACCTGGCTGAGGACTTCCTGAAATATGTGTTCCGCCAGGTGCTGGAGCAGTGCCCGGAAGACATGGAATTTTTCAACCAGCGCATTGACAACTCTGTGCTGGCCACTGCCGACAACATCATCCACAACACCTTTGAGCGCATCACCTATACCGAGGCCGTACAGCTCTTGGAGAAAAGCGATCGCAAGTTCGAATTTCCCGTCGAGTGGGGCATCGATCTGCAGTCGGAGCACGAACGCTACCTGGCCGAGGAGCTGTTTAAAAAACCGGTGATTGTGACCGACTACCCCACCGGGATCAAGGCTTTCTACATGCGCCTGAGTGACGATGGCAAGACCGTGCGAGCGATGGACGTGCTGGCTCCTAAAGTTGGCGAAATCATCGGCGGCTCCCAGCGGGAAGAACGCCTCGACGTGCTGGAGCGCCGTATTCAGGAGGCGGGTTTGCCTGTGGAAGACTACTGGTGGTACCTCGATCTGCGGCGTTTTGGCACCGTACCCCACGCTGGCTTCGGTCTGGGCTTTGAGCGCCTGGTGCAGTTCATGACCGGCATGGCCAATATTCGAGACGTGATCCCCTTTCCGAGGACACCGGACAGTATTGAGTTTTAGGAGGAGACGCGGAGACAGGGGGACGCGGGGACGCGGAGAGGGAAGATGGGGTGGTGGGATGGTGGGATGAAGAGTCTAGGCGTTGTGGATATCCCCGCGTCTCCGCGTCTCCCCCTCCCCACGTCTCCCCCTTCCACTGGAACTCGAAGGATCAACCTGCGGTCAACCAATCAGGCGAACTCTGGCGCAAGTTCTGAGGGATAGGCTGCCCCAGATCTGCGCCGGCTCGCGGAAACAGCTCTAAAGATGTGTCTCCTATGGGACAAATGCCCTTGAGAGCACAGAGAATGAGATCACGGTCCCTTCAAGTTGTCGTGTGAGGTGTGTATGATTCCGTCTTTTTTCTGCAGTCGCAGGGTTTTTAGGGTGCTGCCGCTGCTGTCGGGGTTGACGGCTGCCTGGTTGGTGAGCTTGCCCGTTCAAACTGGGGCTCAGACGCCTAACGTGCCGGTGCCGCCTCAGAGTTTGCCGATAGGGGTGCGGGGAGAGCAAGGGGCTTGTCTGGTTAGCCCTCAGGAGACCTCAGCTGGGGAGGCAATTTTCTCAACTCGGCCGGTTTTTGTCTGGCAGGGCGCTACGATTAGCCGAATTGAGCTGACTGATGTGACCGAAGGCCGGGTGACCTGGTCGGGACGACCGGAGCTGCCTGTGCCGCAGATCGCCTACCACAGCACCCCGTTGACGCCAGGTAACGCGTATAGCTGGACGCTGTACGGCCAAGCCGGTGACGTGCTGGGAACAGCCCCCTTTCGAGTGATGACGGCAGAGCAACGGGCTGATGTTGATTCAGCGTTAAATGCTTTAGTAACTCGCCTCAATCAAGAGGGCAGAACTCCAGCGGAAATTAACGTTGCGGTTGTAGACTACTTCAATAATCAAGGGCTCTGGTCTGACGCGATTACCGCTGCGGTCAACGCCAATCCTCGATCGCCGATTCTGGGACGCTATGTGCTGACGACGCGCGATCGCATTTGCGGCCGCTAACCCCAAGCGCTGCTGTTCCCTAAAAGTTGGCAGTTCCCTAAGAAGGGTTACAAAAGACACAAACCTCCGGTAGCTCAACTTGTTATAACGAGCTTTATCCCTACGGGGCCAGCAGGATGCGAGCACGGCCTGAACCTTCTAGCTAAGGTTTAGAGGCAGACGCAGAATGCCCTGTAGGGATAAGTTTTTCGGGACGTGCTTGAAGGCGATAGGAGGGTTGCTTTGTGCGGCATTGCTGGAATTATTTATCGTGACGAGTCTCTTGCTGGAAACCTGGGAGCAGATCTGGCGGCGCTGATTCAGCCTTTGGAGAGCCGGGGGCCTGACTCTAGCGGGATCGCGCTCTACAGCCGCCCTGTGGCCGCAGGGCAGGTCAAGCTGGTGCTGCGGGGAGAGGCTGGGGTCGATTGGGGTGCCGTGCAAGACTGGATTGAACAGGCGGTGCCGGTGCTCGATACCCACGTCACCTCTGACGATCGCCGGTTTATCTTGGACCTGACCCAGGATTTGCCCTTTCAGGCCAACGAGTTTCGCCGCGCCCTACGAGCTGCTTTTCCTACCCTACACATGATGAGCCTGGGGCAGGGCCTGGAGATTTATAAAGAGGTCGGAGCCGTAGACAACCTGATCCAGAAATACGGTCTGACAACATTTCAAGGCACCCACGGCATCGCCCACACCCGCATGGCCACCGAATCGGTGGTGGACATTGACCACTGCCATCCCTTCACGACTAACTTTGATCTGGCGATTGTCCACAATGGCCAGATCTCTAACTACTACCGTCTGCGGTTTCAGCTAGAGCGCGCTGGCATGGTGTTTGAAACGCACAACGACTCGGAGACCATCGTTAACTACATTCACTACCAACTGCTGCAGGGCAAGTCTCTGGAGGAAAGCCTGGAGGCCCTGCTGCACGATATCGATGGCACCTACACTTTCCTGGTGGCAACGCCCGATAAGGTGGCGCTGGTGCGAGACAAGTTTGCGGCCAAACCAGCCGTGATCTACGAGGCGGCAGATAAGGTTGCGATCGCATCTGAATACCGCGCCCTACTGCAGCTCAGCAACTTCGACTCCACTGCCCTAATCCGCGAGCCCGACGCTGGCGAGATCAACATCTGGCCGGTGGCTACCCCGGCTCAGACCGCCGCTCAACTCTCTGCCATAGGAAGGTAATGGGATGACCGAATCACTCATCTTGTCTCCCCCCACGCT
>JACVRP010000195.1 GCA_014534385.1 Cyanobacteria bacterium Co-bin13 | reverse complement strand
GGGCAGGAAAACCCTGCCCATTGCAGCCCTACATTTCCCTGGAAGAGATCTTCCGCCATTTACGGCAGATCCGTAGGAACCGGGCGACCCAGGTAAAGGGTGGGAAGTTCTTTAGCCGCAGTCGGGTTGAGAGTCTTCGAGGCGTTTGTTCCCAATACTTAGAGCGATCGCACAACTTCCAAAGCCTGCTCCAATACCGCCACCACTTTTTCCCGGTCAGACTCTCCAAACAGGCCACGGGTAAAGTCAATTAGGTTGGCAAAGACGCGATGTGGGCTGCTCTGTTCAGCGGCGCTGCGGGTACGGTAGTTTTGAGCGATCGCAATCAGCGCCTGAGCTCTGTAAACGCTATCGCCGATCGAGTCCGCCACCTGCAGGGCTGAATCTAGCTGCCCCTGCTGGGCAAAGCCGCCCGCGATATCCGGCAGCAGCCATTCCATCCGCTGGTTCTCCGCTAGCTGCAGCGCCTGGTCTGGCTGTCCCGCTTTGACATAATTCAGGGCAATATCGGGCATAAAGCCTTCTAGGGCGTTGCTCTGCACAATCTGCAGGGCCTGCGCTGGCTGGCTCGCCTCTAAAAAGCCAATGGCGACTTCCGATAACATGCCCTGCACCTGATGCTCCTGGACAAACTTCCATGCCTGCTCAGGCTGCTGATTCATCAAATGGTGTCGAGTAATCTCGACCAGCGCAGCATTGCGGCGGCTGCCGCTAGACTGCGCCAGCGCTACGGCGGTTTCTGGATCGTCTACCCGAGCAGCAGCGAGCGCCAGCCTTTGGAAGGCCATTTCCCGCTCTCTCCCCGATTCAATAGATTGGGCAATCTGCAGCGCTTGCTCCTGCTGACCCGACCTGAAGAAGCCCTCAGCTACTCTGCCAAGCGCGTCCCCCTGGCTCTTGCTGTCATCTTCAGACAGCGACCGGGCCAGGGTTAGGGCTGCAGACAGTAGGTCAGCAGATTGGGTCTCTTGCCCCAGTTCGCCATACAAAGTGGCTGCCTCCACCTGAGAGATGATTGGATCAAGGGGCAGGGGCTGAATGGGGATCGCCTGAATTTGGGGCATAGCTTGATCTAGCACGGCAATCGCATCATCCTCTGCGCCTATCGCTGCAAATCCCCGCGCAATCCGCAGCATCGCATAAGGGATATCGCTCGGTTGCCTAGGCTCAATGGCGCGACTGCTCTCCAGCGCCTGCTCCAAAATGGGCCGCGTCAGCTCACCTTGGCCGGCCTCTCGCAGCCGATCGGCCATATAGCTCAGGGTTTGAGCCTGGATGCGTGGGACATCAGCGCTCTGGACCTGGGTGATTGGCTGAGCGCTCTGGATCTGGGTGATTGCCTGGCGGAGTAATTCAGCAGCTCGTTCTGTCTGCCCAGCTTGAGACAACTTGCCTGCCAGATCGGCCAGCACGATAGGCTCGCCCAATCCACGGCCCAGCTCCACGGCCAAGTCGAGGTGCCCCGCCTCGGCATATTCTCTAGCCCGATTGGCTAAAGATTCTGTCGGCGACGTGGCGCTACTGCTACAGCCGGTTGCCTCCTGGCGCTGAGCCGTTGCGATCGCCTCAGCCAGCAGCGGCTGCCCCTGACTGTCTTGCCCCACCAGCAGATGGCTGATCGCCACTTTAGCCAGCGGGTTGGCCTGAAAACACTGGAAACTCATCGCTCTAGTCGAGCTGAGTGCTTGGTCTAAAACACTCCCCAGGCGCTGGGTGTCTCTCAGCTCGGCATATTGAAAGGCAATATCGGCCAGCAAGCGTGCCTTTAAGTCCTGTGTTTCAGGGGGGCTGGCCTCAGCGGCTGCACCCGTAACGGCTATCAGCGCGATCGCAGCCAGCTGCATAAATGGCTTTAGGGGCCTGACACGTTGGGCCATGATACTAAACCTCAATACTGCTTTTTAAGTCGGGCCGGGTGCAGAGATGGGCTTGGAGCAGAACCGGATTGCCCACCTCCAGCTAAAAGCCCAGACAAAGGGATTGGGCACTCTGAGCCCTAACTTCATAGAACGTTTATGAAAGGCCGATTCAGGACTTTTCATTAAATCAGCGGCGGCACGGGCCGCCCCCCTTTGCATTTTCCTTTGGCAAACCTTTTCCCAGCCCTGATTGTGTACCCTCCGTAGCGGGCAGTCTGGAATAAATCTCGCCATAACCCCCAGCTGCTGCAGATCAGGGCGGGAGTTCTGTCCTGATCCATTCTTCTCAGCATCAAGGTTCACAGATTCTATGGCCCGCACTCCCCTATTTCGGCTATTTGTTCGCACACTGCGGCAGGCCCATCGCAGCAATCTCAAAGCCCAAGGTATGGCACAGCCGCGTCCTCGCTCCCGCTCCCTACAGCCCTCGCGACGACGGTTTTTGAAGCTGTCGGCCCTGGCGGGGGGAGCTGCGATCGCAACCCTCGCCACCGATCGACTTCAGCCACAGGCAGCCTGGGGAAAAACCCAGCCTAGAATTGCCGTTGTCGGCGGCGGCATCGCCGGATTAAATGCGGCCTACCAGCTGAAAAAGCTCGGACTTACGGCGACTGTCTATGAAGGCAAACCAATTTTGGGCGGGCGAATTCAATCTCGTAGAGCTGTAGATGATGGTTTAGTCAATGAAGTTGGAGGCAGTTTTATCAACACCAACCATGCCGACATCCTCGCCCTCACCCAAGAATTTGGTTTAGAGCTGTTTAACTTTGCTGAAGCGGTTGAAGCCTCTCCCCTGCAGGACGCCGCTTTCTACGCTGACGGTCGCAGCATTCCCGCAGCCGAGCTGGCCGACTGGCTACAGCCCCTGGCAGCTCAAATGGCAGCAGACTCAGCCCTGCTCGATCAAGACTTTGAGCAATACGCCCCGCAATTTGATCGGCTATCGGTCACAGACTACCTCAACCAGCACGTAGACAAAATCCCCCAGCCCTTCGTTCGAGTTTTGGTTGAAAATTCCGTGCGGACAGAATATGGGGTAGAACCGAATCAATCCTCGGCCCTGCAGCTACTGTTTCTACTGCCTGCTGTCGAAAATGGGCAGATAGACGTCATCAGCAGTAGCGATGAAACTTACCTGATCAAAGCTGGCAACAGCCAGCTAATCAGCGCCCTATCCGACGTCCTCAGCGGCCAAATTCAAACTTGCAAAAGACTCGCCAGCATCCACTCCCAAGCGGCCAGCTTGCGGCTGACCTTCAGCGATTTCTCTAGCGTAGAGGCCGACTATGTAATCATGGCCATTCCCTTTCAGGTGCTTCGCCATGTCGATATCCAGGTTGAACTGCCGACCCAGCTGCAACGGTTTATCCACGAAGTAGATTTGGGTCACAACGAGAAGCTGTTTGCCGGGTTCCGAGAGCGCTGCTGGCTGCAGACGTCTGGATTCGTAGGCGAAGCCTGGACTGACTGCGAATATGCCGCCATCTGGGACGACACCGCCCGACAGTCAGACACTTCCCAGGGAGCACTAACCTTTTTCTTAGGCGGCGACCAGGTTGAAGCCGCCAATGCGGAGCTGGCGGATCGCCAGGGCCAACAGTACCTACGCGAGCTAGACTCAGTCATTCCTGGCATAGCTGGGGCCGCAACCGGACGCTTCTTCCGCAGCAGCTGGGCCAAAGACATTTTTGTGGGCGGTGGCTATACCAGCTTTAAACCAGGTCAATACAGTGAGTTCAGCGAGTTTCTATACGTCGAGTCCGACGATCCAGAGGAACGACAGGACGTGCAGGTAGGCCATCTTGTCTTTGCCGGAGAGCATCTCAGCAGCGATTTTTATGGCTATATGAATGGCGGAGCCCAGACCGGACGGCTGGCCGCCGAAGCCGTAGCCAGCCTGGTTCACGCTGCAGCTGCGACCCCTGCAAGGGCTCAGTAGTTTGACCCTAGCCTGTCCGCCCCGTAGCCCCGCCCCTAAAGCCGACAATCCCTGGTGAGGCAGAATTCTCCCGCCCTCCCCCTACCAAGGGAAAACTCTAAGGGAAAACCCTATACGTAGCGCGTCAGATTGACCCGATAGCGCTCCTTCTTGGTTACTGCTACATCGCCAATCTCCAGTCGCCCCTTGCCGCGAATTGCCACCAGGTCACCTGATTGCACATTGTGGCTGGCCTGGGTAATGGTCTTCCAGTTAACCCGCACATCTCCAGCGGCAATCATGTCGGCCATCTTACTGCGAGACATGCCAAAACCAGCTGAGGCTACGGCATCGAGGCGCAGAGAGGCTTCAACGGTAGTGAGTTCTTTTTTCTGAGGTGCTCTGACCTTAAGTTCGCTCCAGTCAAGAGAACGGGTCTTGACCGGCACCGATCGCACCTGTGTCAGGTTGAGTTCCAGAAACTCCACCAGATCCGGGTCAACAATGGCCTGCGCCCCGCGCTCCCCCATCACCAGGATGTCGCCAATCTTGTCTCGCACCAGCCCAGTGCCCAAAATTGCGCCCAAAAAGTCCCGGTGACTGGCCGGATCAAAGAGAAAATTGCCCGCCAGGTCAATCAGCGCTAGGGGAATCTGGTCGGGTTCTAGGGGCAGGTCGGCACGTGCGATCGCAAGCCGCTGCCGCTCAGCCTGGGGGTAGCCCCCTGAGGCCGCAGTGTGAACCTCCGTTAGCCGCCGAAACAGAGCCTGCGCCTCCACCAGTTCCGGGGGAGACAGAAACCCAGTCACCACCACCTCCCAGGTCCGAATCGCCTGTTCGGTCTGGTCTAAAACCCGGGCCAGCGTCTCCCGGTTTTCCACGTGTTTAAGCAGTTCGTCCTTCGGCAGCATAGTTGATGTGAGAGCCTTTTCTTGACTCTACACCAGGGAGATGGGTGGAGGGGTGGGAGGGCAGCGGGTAGATGGGTGGGAAGGTGGGGAGGCTAAGGGAGTAGAAGCGAGTGGGCGAGTGGGGGGGATGGGCAAATGGGGTTTGCCTCCACCCATCCACCCATCCACCTATCCACTCCTCACCCCTCTACTCCTCCATCACCTGCTTGCGCTTGGCGTAGATGCTCTTGAGGTGGCGCTTAACGGTGTTGAGGGCGATGAACAGCCGGGCGGCGATTTCGTCGTAGCTGCAGTTGGTTTTTCGCAGCAGCCAGACTTCGGTCTCTCGGGGGGTCAGGTTGTATTGGAGAGATTCCAGTAGGGCAGAGACTTTGGCGGTCTGCGTTTGGTCTTCCATCATGACTAGAAGGCAGGTTTCGCCTTGCCCGCCGAACTCAAGCCACTGCACCCGAATGGAGATGGCTGTTCCGGTGGCGCTGGTCACGGTGTCTGACAGCACGAGGTTGGTGTCAGGCAGCAGGCTCCGACCTTCGATCAGTTTTTCACAGAGGGACCAAATTTCTGGGGGGACTGCCTGGTTGGGGCTGAGCAGGCGGCACAGATGCCGTCCCTGATGGTTAATTTGGAGGCATTCACCCCGGTCGGTTAAAAGCAAAACACCATCGGAAAAACTTTCCAGGATCATGGCTAAAACCGATATGGGGGGTTCTAAGTCTGGGTTGCCGGGGCGCGGCTGCTCTAGTAACGCTTGTCTAACAGAGGGTGCACTCATAGTCAGTGGGGGCTCCTTGCAACAACACAGTTGTTTTTTGAGTCATTTGGGGGGCAGACCGAAAGCTTTCGGTTCTGGTATGAGAGACCCCAAGCCAATGCAAGGCCGATCCGGAAATTGAGTGCCAGTTGAAGATCTGACCTTTGCTGCTTTAACACGCATTGGCACGGCCTCAATCCGTGGAACTCCTGATTTCCAGGCAGGTTCATGAAGTCTTTGAGCAGGCTCAAGGCCAGGAATTGTTTACAATCTGTGACTAATTGCTGTAATTCCCTGAAAAAAGAATTTTTTGGGGTTGTTTTAGGCAGGTTTGAAGGCGGCTCAAGTCGCTGAATACCTTGCTCAGTCCCTGCCAGATATCGCTGCCAAATATCGTGCTAAGTCAGATATCGTGCTAAGTATTTAGGTCAGCTGCACTCCGGTTAGCCGTGCAAATCCTGATTCACCGTCTTGCTCCCGACCCGGCTGCTGCCGTGGTTTCTACCCTCTCGCTAACGGCGGCAGAGCGGGTGCGATCGCGCCACCGCTTCACGGCTGACAACGGCCAACCTGTTTACCTAAATTTGCCCCGAGGCACTGTTCTACGCGATCAAGACCTGCTGGCAGCCGAAGACGGAACCCTGGTCCGGGTGTTGGCTAAACCAGAGCCTGTGCTTACTGTGACTGCCGACCACCCCCTACAGCTCCTGCGGGCAGCCTATCACCTGGGCAACCGCCATATCGCCCTGGAAGTAGCCCCCAGCTATCTGAGGCTAGAACCCGACCCCGTGCTGGAAGACATGCTGCACCAGCTGGGCCTTGCGCTAAAGGCCGAAATTGCCCCCTTTCAGCCCGAAGCCGGAGCCTACGTCCACAGTCACGCAGCCCCTCACCCCTCCACCCCTCACTCCCATGCCCATGACTGAAACGCAGGCGCTCCTACGGCTGCTGCAGCTAGCTAGCCCGGCCCTGCCCGTGGGAGCCTTCAGCTACTCAGAAGGTCTAGAGACCCTGGTAGACGCAGGCAAGCTAGCCACGCCAGAGCAGGTACGGGCGTGGCTAGCCCAAGAGCTGGCCCAGGGTTCGGTGCGGCTAGAGGCTGCCGTTTTGCTGCGGGCGCATGGCGCTTTTCAGGGGTGCGATCGCACCGCGCTCTGCTATTGGAACGACTGGCTCTCAGCCGCCCGCGAGAGTGAAGAACTTCGGCAGCAGAGCTGGCAGATGGGGCGGGCCCTGATCCGCATGCTGGAGCAGATTCACCCCGAGCTAAGGGACGAACTCGCAGCTTTGGGCAGCCCCTGTAACTTTGCAGTGGCCTTTGGCCTCACCGCTGCCCATTGGCAAATTGACGCTCAAACCAGCGTTTTGGGCTATCTCCAGAGTTGGGCCACAAACCTGATCAATGCTGCAGTCAAGCTGGTGCCCCTGGGCCAAACCGCCGGTCAAAAGCTTTTGCTCGACCTATATCCCACCGTGGCAGCCACCGCCCAATCGGTGCTGCTGCTGCCAGACGATCAGCTAGAGAGCAGCGGTTGGGGCCTGAGCCTGGCTAGCATGCAGCACGAAACCCTCTACACCCG
>JACVRP010000217.1 GCA_014534385.1 Cyanobacteria bacterium Co-bin13 | reverse complement strand
TCCCTGGGCCAGTCGTCCCTGGGCTAACCACTCCTAGGCCAGTCGTCCCTGGGCTGGTGCCAGGATTGGCTGTCCCTGGATTAACCGCCCCTGGGCCTGTGGTACCTGGGTTAGTTGTACCTGCACCGCTTCCCCCGGTACTCGCACCACCCGCCGTAATCGGCAGCGGCTCCTCCGCATCAATGCCCACTGAAACAGTCATGGCCCTGGGAAAGTCTGGGCGAGTAAACCAAGACCTCAAGCCAGAGATATCAACCACCTGCTCCTGAGGGTTGCTCTGCGAAGGTCTTTTACTGACACGAGACAGCCACTGCCCCCCCTGCATGAGGTAAATAGCGCTATCTGTCTCCTTAATCCAGGTTCCCATGATGTTATCCTCCTGACTGCATGGGGCTTTAGAGGTGCCCACCGCCCTGCGCCGCCAATTACCGGGTTGAATGCGGCATGATTACATGCTACCCATACCGCCCGTGCAACTCTAGGGGAAAAACACAAATTCAGCGCCCGACCTTGGCCGAACGCTGAAATCCTAAAACAAGGGCAAACTGCCCGCTTATTCAGAAAGCTGGTGACAAGATTCGAACTTGCGACCGGCTGATTACAAATCAGCTGCTCTACCAGCTGAGCTACACCAGCATACCTAGCCAAGTATATCAGGGCTGTAGGCCACTTGTAGAACAGATTGAAACTAACTAGGCTTTGTGATTTTCCATAGCCCAGCGAGCGAGTTCGGTGCGGTTGTGCAGGCCGGTTTTACCAAGCATATTGCTGACGTGGCTCTCGATAGTGCGCTGGCTGACCTGAAGTTCGTCGGCGATCTCTCGGTTGGCCATACCCCGAGCCACAAACTGCACCACTCTCAGCTCAGTTGGGGTTAGCTCGACATCAAAAGCAACCTGGATGACGGGGCTGTTGCTGCCGGTCTTGGTTTGCTGCTTGATCAGTCGCGACGCCTGCTTGAGGGAAGACTCGACCTGGGCTACGAGTTCTTCTGGCTCAAAGGGCTTGACCATGTAAACATCAGCCCCGGTGTTAAGCCCTTTCACCCGGTCCTGGCTCTGGCCTTTGGCTGAGAGAAACAGGATGGGAATCCACTCGGTCTCGGGAGTTTCACGGACCTGTTTGACGAAAGCATAGCCATCCATTTCCGGCATCATCACGTCACAGATGATCATGTCGGGGAGCAATGCTTCTAGCACATCTAGGGCTTCACGGCCATTGCCTGCAGTGACTACTCGGTAGCCCCGAAACTCCAGGTAATCTTTGACCAGGAGAATTAGGTTGGGATCGTCGTCAATCAGTAGGAGCTGCTTTTGCTCGCCTGTACTGGAGTCCTTCATGCTTCGACACTGTTTTTGGTCTATAAATGTCAGCAATTGATCCGTCCTGAACCTGAGGGTCTAAAAAGGGCTTTGACTGCAGGACCTAAATGACTACCCCATCCTGTTAACTTTCCTACGATGGCTGCTAAAACTCTAGCAAAATCGTTTGACCAGGAATTCATCAATGACAATACTTTACGCTCATGCGTCTGTAATTGTTGATGGTCCTTGATTTGAGGGATCCTTTCAGAGGTAGAAGATAGATGCTACATTCGCTGATAGCGTTCCCAGAAATTGCCGCATTTTCTCAAAAAAATCCGAACAATTACTGCGGTTGGCGACCCTTTTCTAAGATTCCTTAATCCAGGCATTTAAGCGAAACCAGGCAATCTGTCCGACCTCCTGTAGAGCCTGCTGAATTTCTTCAGCTTCAGGATTTTCAAGCCTGTGAGCAAAGGCTTTGAGGATGCTGGCTTGAGTCTGCCCCGCAACCGCCATGATAAATGGGAACTTAAACTTCTCCCGGTAGCGCTGGTTGAGGCTGAGAAACTGCTCATATTCCTCCGCCGTGAGCTGATTGAGCCCAACGCTAGCCTGCTCTTGAACAGAGGCATCTGCCATCTGCACCCGCCCCCCCAAATCGGGATGGGCTCGCAGCAGCGCTAGCTGATTTGCCAGGGGCAGGGCCTGAACGATATCAATCATGCACTGGTGCAGCGATTTGACGCTGGAAAAGGGGCGGTGCTGCCAGCTTTGAGCTGCGATCGCAGGGGTGTCTTCGAACACTTCTGCGAGAGCCGCCGTAAAGGTCGCCTGATCCATCTGATTCAGGGCAGAGAGAGAGTAGGTCATCAGGGTGGAATCTAACACTTTGTAGCGGAATTGGGGTACCAGAGATCTTCGACCGCTCGAACGACAGCTGTCGGGTCTTCCCCTGACTCTAGGCAGAGGGTGACGTGGCCCAGCTTGCGTCCCGGACGGGCTTGGCTTTTACCGTACCAGTAGACATGGCTATGGGGTAGATGGCTGAGGGCCTTCCTTTGGGCGGCATAGTCGCTGCTGGCAGACTCAAATCCTAAAAGGTTGACCATCACCGCCTGGGGACAGGTGAGGGAAACTGGCCCTAGGGGCAGTCCGCTGACCGCCCGCAGCTGCTGCTCAAACTGAGAGGTGGCGCAGGCATCGAGGGTGTAGTGGCCGGAGTTGTGGGTGCGGGGGGCAATTTCGTTGATCAGCACCTTGCCCTCTGGAGTCAGAAAAAACTCAATGCCGATAATGCCTACGGCCTGAAGCTGGTCAACTAGGGTGCGGGCGATGCGCTGCACCTGGGCCTCTACGGCGGGGGAAACCGCAGCGGGGGCAAAGACGCGGCGGCAGACCTGGTTAACTTGCTGAGTTTCGACTGTGGGGTAAATGGCAATCTCACCGGCCTCAGAACGGGCCACCATGACGGCCAATTCGTGAGTGAAGGGCACAAATTCCTCCAGCAGGACGGGGGGGTAGTCGAGGCGCTGCCAGGTGGCCTGCAGATCTTCGAGGGTCTTGAGGATGAAGGTGCCGTAGCCGTCGTAGCCCAATCGCCGGGTTTTTAGCACTAAGGGAAAGCCAATGGCGGCGGCAAAAGCCACCAGCTCAGGTAGATCGGCCTTGGAGTCGAGGGAGACGAAGCGGGGATTGGGCAGGCCAATGCGCTCAAAGTAGCTGCGCTGATCAAACTTGTCCAGCACCAGCGCCAGCACGTCTAACTGGGGATAAAACACCGTACCCTTAGCCGCCAAGTCCTTGAGGGCCGGCAGATCAACAAACTCGTTTTCAAAGGTAATGATGTCGCACTGCTCTGCCAGAGCCGCTGTTCCCTGGGGGTCGGTGACGGGCGCAAAGATGGTTTGGGCTGCGATCGCAACTGCCGGATCGCTCGGCTGCGGCGTTTGCACCACTAGATTTAGACCTAGCGATCGCGCGGCTGGCCCCATCATCCAGGCCAACTGCCCACCTCCTACGACCCCGACTCGCTGCACAAGACGAGGCTGCACCATAGCGGTTTCTCCATAGATACCCTCTCACCATATCGCAGCCCGCACCGCGATTAGATAGACCCAGACAGCCAAAAAAAACCCGGCGTGGCTAGCCAGGTTCGGAGGGTTTATCAGCGGATTTAAATTTTTGATTCAACTTGTTGATTTATCGAAGCATTAATGTATTTGTCAAGAGTATCTCTTAACCCAGCCAGGAGTCAACCACAAAAGCTGACTTTTTCTAGGTTGAGTTTGCATTTCTTGACAAAGCAATGCTTTTAGAAAAGCTTATTGCATTTCATCAGAACGTTCAGCCACATCCGTTACAGATGGGCTCGATCTAGAGATCTTCTGGCTGTTTTCCAGATACCACCGGAGCCGTTTTGCTGAGCTTGAGTTCGGGGTGGTCCATCTCGATCTGCTGGCAGTTCCACTCGTTGCGAAACAGCAGCACCGGGCGGCCCCAGCTATCCTTTACGGTGGCCGTATTGAACAGCCGATCGACTTTTTCCAACGCTTCCCAGCCGCCATCTACCCAACGGGCTACCGAAAAGGGCAGCGCCTCTAGCAGCGTCTCAACGTTGTACTCGTTTTGCAGGCGAAACTGCACCACCTCAAACTGGAGCTGGCCGACCGCCGCGACAATCGGGTCTCGCTTCGACTCATCGGTGGAGAACATGATCTGGACTGCGCCTTCCTCGCGCAGCTCCAAAACGCCTTTCTGAAACTGCTTGTACTTGGAGGGGTTGGGGTTTCTGAGGTAGGCAAACAGCTCCGGCGAGAAGCAGGGAATACCTTCATACTCCAGCCGCTTGCCCTGGTAGACCGTATCGCCGATGGCAAAGACGCCGGGGTTGTTAAGGCCGATCACGTCACCAGGATAGGCTTCACTCAGAGATTCTCGACCCTGGCCAAAGAGCTTTTGGGGGTGAGACAGGCGCACGGTCTTACCAAGACGGGCATGGTTTACCACCATGTCCTTCTCAAACCTGCCCGAGCAGACCCGCACAAAGGCAATTCGGTCACGGTGCTTAGGATCCATGTTGGCCTGGAGCTTAAACACAAAGCCGGTAAAGTCTTCTCTGGTGGGCAGTATTTCTCCGATGGTGCTGGTGCGGCCCACGGGTTTGAGGGCGTAGTCGAGGAAGGCTTCTAAAAAGAGCTCTACGCCAAAGTTGGTCATGGCGCTGCCAAAGAAGACCGGCGTCATTTGACCGGCATGCACCAGGTCCAGATCTAGCTCAGGCCCAATTTCTTCGATGACTTCGATTTCTTCTTTGAACTGGTAGTAGAGATCTTGCTCTAGCAGCTCTTCGATTCTGGGGTCGCCCAGGTCTACCACGGTCGCCTTGGCTTCGCGGCTGCCGTGGGCCATCCGCTCAAACAGGTGAATTTTGCGCGTCCGCCGATCAAAAACGCCCTTAAAGCGATCACCCATGCCAATCGGCCAGTTCACGGCGTAGGTCTGCAGCCCCAGCTCTTTCTCAAGCTCATCTAGCAGCTCTAAAGGCTCACGGGCCGGCCGATCCATCTTGTTGAAGAAGGTGAAGATGGGCATCGATCGCATGCGGCAGACTTCAAACAGCTTGCGCGTCTGCGGCTCTAGGCCTTTGGCCGCATCTTCTAGCATCACTGCATTATCAGCGGCGGCCAGGGTGCGGTAAGTATCTTCACTAAAGTCTTGGTGGCCGGGGGTATCGAGCAGGTTGATGGTGTAGCCGTCGTAGGCAAACTGCAGCACCGTCGAGGTAATCGAGATACCCCGCTGCTGCTCTAGCTCCATCCAGTCGGAGGTGGCGTGGCGCTGGGCTCGGCGAGCTTTGACTGCGCCCGCCTCGTGGATGGCCCCACCGTACAGCAGCAGCTTCTCGGTCAAGGTCGTCTTACCGGCGTCCGGGTGGGAAATGATGGCGAAGTTGCGCCGCTGCTCCACCGCTTTCCCAATGTCTTCGGACGAAACTGTAACTGCTGAGTCAACCATTCGTTAAAAAGATAAAACCTTATGCCCCAGAATCTGCCTGGCACCTTATAGATTGTAGGATCCGCAGGCTGCTTTTGACAGGGCTTGCCTGGTCATACCAGGGAATCTCTACCTTATCGCCTAGCGCTTAGATGGAGAAGATGTCAAGCTTAAGAAATAAGCTACTCCTATCACTGCTTTTACCTCAATGACTGGCACAACGTCGGCCCCCTCATCCATTCTTCCCCGACAGACCTGGAATTGGCAGGGCTTTCCCATTTGCTACCAGCAGGCAGGCCAGACAGGTGCGCCAATTCTCTGCATCCACGGCTTTGGCGCTTCTAGCAATCACTGGCTCAAAAATCTGCCGGTGTTGGCCCAGACTAACCGGGTCTACGCCATTGATCTGATTGGCTTTGGGCTATCGGCCAAGCCCGCCCCTAACGACCCAATTGCCTATACCTTTGAAACTTGGGGTGAGCAGATTATCGACTTTTGCCGGGAAGTGGTGGGAGAGCCCGTTTTTCTGGTGGGCAACTCCATCGGCTGTATTGCGGCACTCCAAGCGGCGGCGATGGCCCCCGAGTGGGTGCAGGGCATTGCCATGCTGAACTGTTCGCTGCGGCTGCTTCACGATCGCAAGCGGATGGCGCTGCCCTGGTACCGCCGCTCTACCACACCGCTGCTGCAGCAGTTGCTAGGCTATCCACCCTTTGGCCGCTTTTTCTTTTCTCGCATTGCCCGCCCCCAGGTGATCCGTAAGCTGCTGGGCCAGGCCTATCGACGGGCCGAAGCGGTGACGGAAGAACTGGTCAACTATCTGCTAGAGCCTGCCCTTCAGACTGGGGCGGCAGACGTGTTTTTGGCCTTTGTTCGCTATTCCCAGGGGCCTTTGGCCGAAGATCTGCTGCCTGAGATTACCTGCCCTGTGCTGATTCTGTGGGGGGCAGACGATCCCTGGGAGCCGGTTGAGCTCGGTCGGGAGCTGGCAGAGTTTCCAGCTGTTGAAGACTTTATTGTGCTTGAGGGTCTTGGCCACTGCCCCCAAGATGAAGCCCCCGAACTGGTCAATCCGATTTTGCAGGACTGGGTAGCTCGCCACTGGGAGACAAAGTCCGCTACGGTTCCGCAATAGGGGCTTGGGCGATTTCTAGGCAAAAAAAATCCTGCACCCACGGGCACAGGAAAAAACAGTTAAACGCTTGTATCTTTAGCATCCCGT
>JACVRP010000007.1 GCA_014534385.1 Cyanobacteria bacterium Co-bin13 | reverse complement strand
CGCCTAATAACCTGCTTGGGCCAAAACCTGCTCTAGAGCTAGAGCCCAGCCGTCAGGAGCCGGCGCGGCGGCAATCTGCCAGCCTCGATCGGCCAGCTTGGCATGGGGGCCGTTTTGACCGGGCAGCACGATGGGAATGTCTACCGCTTCTAGCATGTCTAAATCGTTGGGGCTGTTGCCCAGACCCACTGTGGTCACGGGACTGTCTGCGGGCAACCCAGCCTGATAAAGCTCGGTGAGCCGCCGCACCGCCGCCCCCTTACCCGCTTCGCCACCAATCAGGTGGGAGAAGCGATCGCCCACCACTACCCGAAAGCCAAAGTCCTCAACGACAGCCACCAGAGCTTCGGGCTCAACATTTTTGGGCGTCATAAAGGGTTCGCTAAACTCGCGGGCCTTGGCCTGCTGGGCATCGGCGTGAGGCAGTCCAGTGGTTTGCTCAACTTGCTCCACGGTCCAGTCGCCAAATCCCTTCAGGGGTCGGCCTAGCTCCTGAGCAATGGCCTTGAGGGCAGCTCTAGCCACAACATAGGTGCAGCCTAACTGCAGCACCCGATAGCCATCGGCATCATCGCCCTGGGGCAGCGGAAACTGGCGCTGCTCCCTGGGAATAAAGACGGCGCTGCCATTCTCCACCACAAAGGGATCGCGCAGCCCGACCCGCTGGCGCAGGGTTTCGACTTCCTGCCGGGTTTTGCTGGTGACGGGAACGACAGGAATGCCCTCTGCCACCAGCCGCTGCAGCATGGGCACTGCCGCAGCATAGGCATAGTCTTCGGAGCTTAAAAGCGTGCCATCGAGGTCGGTAAAAATTAGCAGAGAGGTTTTGCCGGTCATGGTGGAGCAGCCCTTTATGCAACCGCTGAAAAGCTTACCGCATTCAATCCCGGCAGCAAATGCTGCCCGCTACGGCAAGTTTGCCTTCGGCCTACGCTTGTCACTTGCCCACTAGAGCAAACCCCTGCTGAAATCAGACCCAAGGACAGATTTATACGCAGTATCTTAGATAAGTGAATGCAGCTAGAGAGACTCCCATGAACAGTTCCCCAGCCCAGAGAGACCGCACAATTCGGATTGCTGTGGTGGGGGATGTGCATGACCAGTGGGGCCCTGAAGATGCGATCGCACTCCACCATCTGTCGGTTGACCTAGTGCTGTTTGTCGGCGACTTTGGCAACGAAGCGGTCGGCGTAGTGCGGCAAATTGCGGCCATAGAGCAGCCCAAAGCCGCTATTTTTGGCAACCACGACGCCTGGTACACCGCCACCGACTGGGGCCGCAAAAAACGGCCCTACGACCCCGCTCAGGAAGATTGGGTGCAAACTCAAATCGATCTGCTGGGGGAGTGCCATGTTGGCTATGGCAAGCTCGACTTTCCCCAGTTTGACCTCACGGTCGTTGGCGGGCGGCCCTTCAGCTGGGGGGGGGCTGAGTGGAAAAACAAAACCTTTTACGCCAATCGCTACGGCGTCCACAGCTTTGCCGAATCCACTGAACGGATCTTGGCATCGGTGCAGGCAGCCGCCTACGAAACGGTTATTTTTATTGGGCACTGCGGCCCCACTGGCCTAGGCGACCAGCCAGAAGACATCTGTGGCCGAGACTGGAAGCCCTTAGGCGGCGATCACGGCGACCCTGATCTGGCGGAGGCTATTGTCGCTGCCCAGAGCCTGGGGAAACAGATTCCCCTCGTGACCTTTGGTCACATGCACCACGGCCTGCGCCACCGCAAAGACCGTCTGCGTCAGCGGCTACTGAGCACCCCAAAAACCGGTACCGTTTACCTAAATGCAGCCAGCGTGCCGCGAATTGAGCAGACGCCAACCGACTGTCAGCGCAACTTCTCGGTAGTCACCCTGAAAGGTAGCCAGGTCGATCAGGTCTGTCAGGTCTGGGTCAACCAGAACTTTGAAGTCTGCTCCCAGGAGGTGCTGCACCAAGCCACAGAAACAGTTGCGATGGTGCCTTAGGCAGCCTGTTCAGCGATCGCAGATGGGTGCTATAACAGAAAAGCGAATCATCCATCGCAAATCCACCTGGAGAGGTGGCAGAGTGGTCGAATGCGTCCGACTTGAAATCGGATGTACCGAAAGGTACCGTGGGTTCGAATCCCACCCTCTCCGTTGCTAGCTAAGTTAGAAGCCACGCTCCTAAATTCGTCGAGTGAGCGTCAGCCCGTGGGTATCTGTACCGCAGGTTGTAAAGAGCTGATAGGCCTGAGCCAAGGCCTTAATTTTGGGGGTCTGTTTTGGACAGGGCCGCCAGTACTCAGGATTGTCGTAGGCGTAGTAGGTCTCAATCCCGTCAATGCCCAGTTCGGCAGCACCTGCAATTAGCTCCGCCGCCGCTCGACGATAGCGAGCCGGATGGGCCAAAACCGCAAGCCCCCCCGCCGCCTGAATGGCGCGAATCACCTTTTCAGCTAACCGATCTTCTGCCTGGGGCGCTTGTCCCTGAATGTAGGGCTGCATCGCCGAGTGCTTAGGGCTGAAGCCATACCCCAAGATATGAACGTCAGTGCCCAACAACGAAGAGTTAATCTCGATGCCTGTGAAGAGGCGGGGGAGATCACCCTGGCTGCTCAAAACTCCACTTTGACCTACTTTAACCCGCGCCGGATGACGCCATTGCCAGTCTTCCAACCATCGCCTGGCCCTAAAATAGCCGGCAACGGTGTGATGGTCAGTGATAGCAAATCCCTTCAGCCCCAGCCCAAACGCCTGCTCCATGAGCGCTTCTGGCGTGAGCCTGCCATCGGAACAGACCGTGTGCATGTGGAAATTGTATGAGGTAGGACAACTGACCTCATCAACAGATGAGAAAATCTTTCTCAAAACTTCCGTTATGCTTGCTGCTCCGACTCCCAGGCCCGGAACCTGCACAGGGCTGGCCACCATGATTATTGCAAAAGATTGCGTACGTCTTCTACTAATATAGCTTCTGCTCTAAGCATATATAGAGTTGATATTCAAAAGTGTTCGCTGTAGACCAACGTGAAACCAATGTTAGCTTTGGAAAAGCTCAGCCCCAGGGCCTTCCAGCCTCAACGCGCAAGTTTAAACCAGGCTCCTGCAGCAGGGCCAAAGGGAAAAGCCCCAAGTAGGCAAAGTTACCCAATAATCAATGACTGAGGCCGCTTTGCTTAACTGCTTCAAACTAAAATCTCGCAACAAGATAGAGCTGTTTGCTAACAGTTAGTGCACCTGATCTGAAATACTCAAATTAACCGACAGACTGCACCTGCCTAACCCTAGCTTTTGACCATTTTCACTTCTCCGATTTCCGCGTGCCCTACTCAATTACCAATTTGGCCAACCGTTGGCGGGTGCCGCCAGCCTCAACTGGCGATCCTGTTTTACGGGGCACTCAATACCTGGAGGAATTGCGTCAGGCAACCCCCGATTTTGTCAGGGTTGAACTGGAGGGAGAGCTGTGCGATCGCATGAAAATGTGCGGCTGGATCGGACTGCAGATTCAGCGGATAAACCAGCACCTCCAAAGCCTGCTGGAAGAGTGCGAAGCCTGTCTGCACTCAGCAGATCGCCCCTCGGTACAAATTTTGGCGGCTCCTCTAGCCACCGATCTGGGGTTGGAGGGCATTTGCATCCTTCAGCCCCCCATAACGCTGCTGATCGACGTGGGGCGAGTGCTGCCCCAAGACTGGTTAGGCCTGGTGGCCCATGAATATGCCCATGCCGTAGTGGGATCTCCAGGGCACACTGTCCAGTTCCAGCAGACCCTCACCCATCTTTGCCTGGGGCTGGGCCTTCCGTCTCCCCCTACAGGCCGCTCCAGCGAAAGCTTAGCCAGCTGGCCCCCCTGCCGGCCCCAGATTCATCCAACGGCGTTTTGGCTGGGAAGAACCGCTTTGCCGCACTGCTAATGCCCTCCCTCAAGGCTGGCTCTGGCGAGGGCATCCGTTGAGTGGGAGAATAAAACCGATATATAGCTGCGCAGATTTGAGAAGCATGAAACGTCTTTTTTTGGCCCTGAGCATCGTCTGGTTTGTTTGCCTGGGTCTTGCCCAATCCGCCTATGCGGCTATTCCTGAGGATGTCGAGAAGCTGCTAGATACCAACTCCTGCCCGGTTTGCATCCTTGATGAGGCCAATCTGCAGAATGCCGATCTGCAAAACTCAAATCTAAAAGTCGCTGTTTTGACAAAAGCCGACCTGCGGGGCGCTAATTTAAGCGGGGCCAACCTAATGCTGAGCTATTTCGATAGGGCTGATTTGAGCGGAGCCGTCTTGGCTGGGGCCAGCCTCAATGGGGCCAATTTAAGTGAGGCCAAGCTTGTTGGAACCAACCTGCGGGGCGCTGAAATGACCCAGGCAAACTTAAACAATGCGGACCTGTCTCAGGCAAATTTAGAAGACGCTGTTTTAATGAGCGTCGTGCTGGGCACTGCAAATTTAACAGAGGCCAATTTAAAGGGCGCTAACCTACGAGGCGTCAACCGCAGTGAGGTGCGCTTCTGTCGCACTGTCATGCCCGATGGAGCCATCGAAAACCGTGACTGTCCCTAGCCGACGCTTCCTAACCCACTGGCTTTAGCCCATCTGTTGGGCTTCGCGACCATACGCCTGCCAGGCTAAATCAATCAGGCCGTTGAGAATGGCGGTAGCGACCACTGCACTCCCTTTGCGGCCATTAATCCTAATGTGGGGAATGAGGCTGTCCTGCAGACGGGCTTTGAGCACATCAACATCGAGGAAGCCGGCTGGGGTGCCAACCACTAGCGCCGGTCTCACCTGATCCTCCTCGATCAAATCTACCAGTGTGGCCAGGGCAGTCTGAGAAGAGCCAATCACAAAAATGCCCTCAGGATAGCGCCTGGCTAGGGTTTCAATGCCCCAGGCAGCCCGGCTTTTCCCCTTTTGAGGTCGGGTGAGGGCATCCATACTGCAGTACACAGGATTGGCAAAGGTGGCTTGAATGCTAGGGGTAATGCCTACCTGCGCCATCGGCACATCCACAATGATGGTGGTGCGGGCGGCTAGGGCTGCGGCCCCCGACTGTAATGCCTGATCTGAGAAGTGAATGAGGGATTTGTACTCAAAGTCAGCGGTGGCATAAATAACCCGACGGACAATTTCGTATTCTGAGGGGGAAAATGCGTGCTCACCGATTTCCTGATCGATAATTCTCAGACTTTGAGCATCGGATATGTGCCATTCCATAGCCAACCTGGGAGGGAGTCGGGTTGTATTTGCTTGGCTAAGTGTATCAGGTGTTGCGCCTATCGCACTGACTAGAGGCCTAGCGGCGGCGCTGGTGTTGCCTGCTCTCCAAGGGTTTGTTCAAGATTTTCAGCGATTTGTTCAGGGTAATCATTTCTTTGTAAGGGGCAATACCGCATAATGACGGTGCTATCTGGGCCTACGACGCTACCTTGCCAATGCAGTCATCTTGCAGAAGAAGATAACCGAGATAACTAGAAAAGGAGCCCTAGAAAACGGGCACTTTGAGACAAGGATTGACGACATCATAGTTAACCCCTGATATTTTTACAGTAGTTCAACCCCCGCTTTAACGTTGCAGCAAAGGTTCGTGAATGATTGCAGTTTGGCATTCCTGTAACTCCCCACAATGTACTTCAGCCAAGTCTTTGGCCGCTGACCAACAACGGCCGCTGCGCAGGCTCCTAATTCTGGTTATGGGGTTTGCAGCAATTGAGTGGGTCGTGGGCGGATTTAGCCACAGTCTGGCTCTACAGTCAGATGCAGGCCATATGTTGGCTGATGGCTGGGCTATTGTGCTGGCGCTTACGGCAAGCTGGCTGACGCGGCTTAGGCTAGCGCGTAAATCCGCAGGTCGGCCTCGTTTAGACATTGCCTCAGCGTTGATCAATAGCTTGGGGCTGCTGTTGATGGCAGGGCTCATTAGCTGGGAGGCGGTTAAGCACCTGATTGCCCCACCCCAGGCGATTTTTAGTGAACCGATGCTGGTAACGGCGGTTATTGGTCTGGTCATCAATGGTCTAGGCGTGTGGATGCTCCACGGCGATAGCCATCGGGACTTGAACGTGCGGGGCGCTTTTTTGCATGTGCTTGCCGATCTAGCCAGTTCGGTGGGGGTGATCGCAGGCGCGATCGCAATCTCAACCTTCCACTGGTTCTGGCTAGACGGCGCTATCAGCCTGACGGTAGCGCTGCTGATTGGCGGCAGCGCTATTCCTCTAATACGACAGAGCCTCCAGGCGCTGCAGGCAACCCAGCCAAGCCTGCAGGAGCTAGGCCTCTTACAAATTGGCTCAACCGACTTAGAAGCCCTCCTGGCTGCGCGCGATCGCACCTGAACCAAGCTTAGACCGAGACAGCTAAAAGCGCACTGAGGACAGGGGTATGTTGTCCTCAGTGTCTTTTTGGAGGCTCCGCTCAAGGCAGCGCTAGCGGTGGACTGGCGATCCCTTAGTGAACTGCAGCACTCGCTGTAGCGGCACTTTGACCTGGCTGGGATCGTTGATCAGCCGATAGCCCAGGTCAGAGAGAACTTTGGTCAGCGAGTAGTTGTCTAGCAGCACCTCCAGTTCCTGCTGAGTTTTGGGCAGGAAACAGCCCTCATGGGCTGCTGTCAGGTAAGCGTGGAGGAAGCCAGCGCTGACCCAACGTTCCCAGAAGTGGGCCCACTGCTGCATGCGATCGCGTTGTTCCGGGTGGATCATGCCGCTTTCGACCTCGTTTTCAAAGGCCTGAGTGACCGCATAATGGAAGGATTGCAGCATGCTGGCCACATCTCGCAAGGGTGATCGCTTCATCCGGCGTTCGTTGAGATTGAGGGCTGCTTCGCCTTCAAAGTCAATGATGTAAAAGTCCTTACCGGTGTAAAGCACCTGCCCCAGATGGTAGTCGCCGTGGTAACGGGCTCGCAGGGCCGTAATTTTGAAATCTAAGACCCGCCGGAAATGCTCTAAAAGCTCCTCCTGCAGGCTCAAGACCCTTTTGGCCAATGGCTTAGCATCCTCTGGCAACAGCGACATACGCTCTTTCAACAGCAAAAAGACTCGGCCTGCAATGTTGCGATCGTATTGATAAATTGATCGCTGGTAAAAGGTTGTAAACGGTTCTGGGGCAAAGTCAGGATTCTTGGGATCCGAAGCCAGGGCTAGGTGCATTTCCGCTGTGCGCTGACCTAGGAGCTGCACATTAGCCAGGTAGGAGCCAATGGCATGGGAAATAAATGCCTTAACCGTCGGTACATCAGCCGGGGAAGTAGGAACTAGGTTAGAAGATAGGGGAAATGGTCCAGATTCGCTGCCGGGGGGCAGCTCGCTATCGAGATCCAGATCAAAGACGGTCCGCAAAGACAGCAGAGATCCCGATGGTACCGGTACGGCCGTCAGATCAGCCTGCTGCACCGCTACCTGATCAAAGAAGCTGCGCAGGCTGTCTAAGGAGTAGTCCCAGGTGCTTTGGGCATCGGGAATATACTGCTGCAAAATGCCCACCGTCGTAGGTTCTTCCTTAGGACGGCGATACTCTAAGCAGCCTGCTACCGAGGTAATGTGCTCGAAGCCCTGCTGGTCTAGGAACCGACGAATCTCCAGGTCTGGATTAGTGCCTTCTCCCGCTTTGCGGAAGAGCTTCAAAATGAGCTGAGGCATTATCCCTTCCTTCATCACTTCGCCACAGTAGATGATGGAGGTGTTGTTAAACTCACCCTTGAGCAGCAGCGGCTCTCCCTGTAGACTGCCGCCGTTAAAGGTTTCAAACAGCTCGGTGGCGTGGGCAACCAGCTCACCAGTTCGGCCCCGATGGGTGCGATTGCAGGCGATGGTTTCGAGCAGCCCCATGAGAAAGGATTTGTCTGCGATCGCATCCACCAGCACCGCCACCTCATCGTTGCCCGGTCGGCGTAGGCGGGCAATCACCCGCTGCGGATTCTCGGCCAGGAAATGCAGCGCCTGTTCCCCTTCCGCCTGGGCCAGAGCCAGCAGGTAAACATCCGGATCGCCCTGGGTATATTCAAGCCGCAGCGCCAACAGCTGGGCTTCACGGCCATCATAGGGCAGGGGAATGACCTCAATAATCTGAGCCGTGCGAGCAATGTGTCGGCCCTTAGGCAGCCAGTTATTGCGCAGCAGATAGTCTGGCAACAGCGCCTCCAGCCGATCCCGCAGCACCGGCTGCTGCAGCACCATTGACCAGGGATCTCCCACCATCAACGTGGGAATATCAATCTGCGGCTGCAGCTGCAGCTGGCTGGGCTGTAGCTTCAGGGTAAACCAGTAAAACGCGTAAGGCCCAAGGCTGAGGAAGTAGGGCTGCTCCTCAATGGCCGGGAACTCTGTACGGCCAAAGATCTCAACCGGCACCCGGCCCTTAAATCCGATCAAATCAAGCTGCACCGTCTGCACAAAGCGAGACAGGTTAGCCACCACCAGAATTTGTTCATCTTCGTAGGTGCGGGTAAAGGCCAACACCTTACGGTTGTCTGGGTGCAGCATTTGAAAGTCACCCTGCCCCAGTGACTGATAGCGCTTGCGGGTGGAGATCAGCCGCTTCATCCAGTTCAGCAGAGAGTTGGGGTTCGCCCGCTGCGCCTCTACGTTGACGGTGTTGTAGTGGTACTCCGAATCGACAATCAGCGGCAGGTAAAGGCGGTGGGGGTTGGCCCGGCTAAAGCCCGCGTTGCGGTCAGGGGTCCACTGCATGGGGGTACGCACCCCATTGCGATCGCCCACATAGACGTTGTCGCCCATGCCGATCTCGTCCCCGTAGTACAAAACTGGCGTGCCCGGCAGCGCTAACAGCAAACTGTTGAGCAGCTCGATTTGTCGGCGATCGTTCTCCAGCAGCGGAGCCAGGCGACGGCGAATTCCCAAGTTCACCCGCATCTCTGGGTCATGGGCATAGACCCGGTACATATAGTCCCGATCTTCATCGGTGACCATTTCCAGCGTCAGCTCATCGTGGTTCCGCAGAAACAGGCCCCACTGGCAGTTCTCAGGAATTGCTGGGGTCTGTTGCAAAATATCGTGAATCGGGAAGTTGTCTTCCATCCGCAGCGCCATGAAAAGCCGGGGCATCAGCGGAAAGTGGAAGTTCATGTGGCATTCATCGCCGTCGCCATAATAGGCAGCCGCATCTTCCGGCCACTGATTCGCCTCCGCTAGCAGCATCCGGTTAGGGTACTTTTCATCCACATAGGCCCGCAGCTGCTTCAAAAAGGCATGGGTTTCGGGCAGGTTCTCACAGTTAGTCCCCTCTCGCTCGTAGAGATAAGGGACTGCATCCATCCTCAGACCGTCTACCCCCAAGTCCAGCCAAAAGTCCATCACCTCAAACACAGCCTTCTGAACCGCCGGGTTGTCGTAGTTCAAGTCCGGTTGATGGTGGTAAAAGCGGTGCCAGTAATAGGCTTGTCCCACCGGATCCCAAGTCCAGTTGGAGGTTTCAAAATCCTGAAAGATGATTCGCGTTTCTTTATATTTCTCGGGTGTGTCGCTCCAGACATAGAAATCCCGTTCGGAGCTGCCTATCGGTGCCCGTCGAGCACGCTGGAACCAGGGGTGCTGGTCAGACGTGTGATTGATGATCAGCTCAATAATTACCCGAATATCCCGCTGGTGGGCAGCGCTTAAAAATTCCTTAAAGTCTCCCAGAGTGCCGTAGATTGAGTTGACTTCGGTGTAATCTGCGATATCGTAGCCGTCATCCCGCAGCGGCGACGGGAAAAAGGGCAGTACCCAAACCGCTGTAACCCCCAACTCCTGCAAATAGTCCAGCTTTTCTGTCAAACCTCGAAAGTCACCAATGCCATCCCCATTGCTGTCTGCAAAGGCTCTAACGGGCACTTCATAGATAATGGCGCTCTTGAACCACAGGGGGTCATCTTTTAAGGTCATTCCGCCAAATATGAATGTTTTCTCTTCCAAAATAACCAAAGTCCTCCAATCTCCTAATCTTGCAAAGGTAAGAGTTGTTGCGGGACCTTCGCCGAACCTTGGAAAATCTTGGGTGCTTATACCGGTAAGGCTCTACAAAGGCTCTACAAGTGAACCATTTTATGGACTCAGACCCGGTAAGCTAGGGGCTACACAAAATCTTTGGACAATTGCCTAAATACAAAAAACCTATGGCTTCCCGACACGCCATTTTCCCCCTGCTGTGCTTCCTATTTCTCAGCGGCTGCCGATCTGGCCCCGATCCAGCCCAAACAGGCACAGCTCCAGTCAGTTCTGGGGAAGCGGTAGCCAGCGACACTTTACGGCTGCTTTACTGGCAGGCCCCAACCATTCTAAATCCCCACTTTTCCAGCGGCTTTAAAGACTCCGAGGCCAGCCGCATTACCCTAGAACCCCTAGCCAGCTTCAATGCTGAGGGAGACATGGTGCTATTTCTAGCAGCCGAAGAACCCACCCTGGAAAATGGCGGCGTTGCCGCCGATGGTCGATCGGTAACTTGGAAGCTGAAGGAGGGCATCCAATGGTCCGATGGCACCCCCTTCACAGCCGGTGATGTCGTTTTCACCTACGAATTTATTACGAACCCTGAGGTCGGCTCTACGACTGCTGGAACATACGAAAGTATCGAAACGGTAGAAGCCCTTGATGACACTACCGTTCAAATTACCTTCAAAGAGCCCAACCCCGCCTGGTATCTCGTTTTTACCGGCACAGAAGGGATGATTTTGCCCCAGCATCTGTTTCAGGAGTACGCCGGGGCCAATGGTCGAGAAGCTCCAGCCAACCGGATGCCGGTCGGCACCGGCCCTTACCGAGTTACCGAGTTTCGCCCTGGAGATGTCGTCGTTTACGAACCCAGCCCCAGCTACCGGGAAGCAGACAGCCTCGCCTTCAGCCGCATTGAACTCAAAGGCGGTGGTGACGCCACCTCTGCAGCCCGCGCCGTTCTACAAACGGGAGATGCCGACTTTGCCTACAACCTTCAGGTGGAAGCGCCGGTGCTGCAGCAGCTAGAAGCAGCGGGTCGGGGCGAGGTGGTTGCCAGCTTTGGGTCACTGGTCGAGCGAGTCATCCTTAACTTTACCGATCCTAATCAGGCAACCGCTGATGGAGAGCGCTCTAACCTACAGTTTCCCCACCCTTTCCTGACAGACCCGCAGGTCCGACAGGCTCTTAATCTGGCCATCGATCGAGACACTATCGCCGAGCGGCTGTATGGAGCCACCGGCAGAGCCACCGCCAACTTTTTGGTAGCTCCCGAGCCCTTTAACTCCGGCAACACCACCTATACCTACAGTCTCGAACAGGCTCAGACCTTGCTCGACCAGGCTGGCTGGGTAGACACCAACAACAACGGCACCCGCGACAAGAATGGCGTTGAAATGGCAGTCGTTTTTCAGACTTCAGTCAACCCGCTGCGGCAGAAAACTCAGGAGATTGTTAAACAATCCCTAGAGTCCATTGGCATGAGAGTCGAGCTTAAGAGCATTGATGCCTCCGTCTACTTCTCAGGCGACCCGGCTAACTCAGAAACCGTAGAGCGGTTTCAGGCCGATCTGCAGATGTTGGCAACCGGCAATACCAACCCCGATCCGGGGGCCTACATGAAAACCTACACCTGCGACGAAATTACTCAAAAAGCCAATAACTGGTCCAAGCAAAACTATGCCCGCTACTGCAACCCCGCCTACGATGCGCTCTGGGAGCAGTCTAATCGCGAGCTGGACCCAGAGCGGCGACAGCAAATTTTTATCCAGATGAATGACCTGCTGGTTAACGAGGCAGTGGTTTTGCCGGTAGTTCACCGCGCCGATGCGGCTGGTGTCAGCAATCAGCTGGTTGGCATCGACCTGACGCCCTGGGATCTTCATACCTGGAACATTGCTGAGTGGCGGCGGCCTTAAATCACCTGGCTAGAGCACCTGGTTAAAAATAGCTTCTTGGGGCTCAGGGGCAAAGATATCGTCATACTCAAACTGGAACGACTTAGGATGACAAATAATAGAGAGCCCCAAACTGGTCACCGCCGAGGTTGTGAACGTAGCTATCACCAGCTCAATCAGCCGTTTGCCCTGCAGGCCAGGTTTTTGCACAAAATAGTCTCGCCGGGCAAAAAACTGACCTTCGTCCCTAGGCACAATCACACTGTTAAGGCGGTGAGCGTGCTGGATGGGCTTAATAAAGGCACGAATAAAGTCTTCCTGGTTGACCTGCAGCCGGTACAGCCGCTCATGCTGAGACCAGCTCATCTGAAACATCAGCTTAATCAGCTCAAATCCCAGAATGTAGTTGAAAACGCTGTTTCGCTCTTTGCTGCTGGCCACCAGCTTAAGCGCTGACTCCAGATACAGGCCAGGCTGCTGCCGAGTATCTTGAGCTGAATGAATGTAGAACTGGCGAATGTAGCGCCGGAGAACGGTTTCCGTCAAGATCAGGTCAATGTGAAACCGCTTTAGATAGCTATTGACCCGCTGCTGAGTGTCTTTGTCCTGCAGGATACGAGACACCAGACCGTCTGCCGTGTAGTCGTCTAGAAATTCAGCCTGTACCTCCGGCGGAGTCGCACACATGATGTGGCAGAGGGACAGCACATAGCGCCGTTGTTCCCAAGGCAGGCTCTCTAGCCACTGCTTAGCAGCAATCGGCAAGGAGTCGTAGATTGGATCGCTGTCTTGCATGGGAGTACCCAGGGAAATGGAGAACCTAAGCTAGACTCCCCCGTCTGGCTTAGGTTCTCCTAACAATATTCCCCTGTGGTCCGGTCAGCCATCAGTCACGGCTAGAATTATTGGGCTGCCTCAAACCATTAGTAATGGCTGCTGTAGCGCTCTTCGGCCCAAGGTTCTCCCCGTTCGTGGTAGCCGTTGCGCTCCCAAAAGCCGAGTTCTTGTTCCTCTAGAAACTCCAGGCCGTTGATCCACTTAGCGCTTTTCCAGGCATAGAGGTGGGGCACCACCAACCGCAGGGGCCCGCCATGTTGGGCTGGCAGCGGCTCACCTGCTAGGGTATGAGCAAAAAAGTTAGCTTCTCGAATAAAGTCAGGCAGCGCCAGGTTAGTGGTGTACCCACCGTAACAGTGGAGCATGACGTGGGCAGCTTTAGGATCGACCTCAATAGCTTGCATGAAGTCTGTCACTTTAGTGCCCTGCCATTTCACGTCCAGCTTAGACCAGGTAGTAACGCAGTGAAAATCGGCCGTAAAGTCAGCTTGAGGCAAGGCCATAAAGTCGGCCCAGGTAAAGGTTTTAGGGGCTGCCAATCCCCACACCTTTAGCTCCCAAGTAGCGGTTGCAACCTGAGGCGTCTCTCCATAGGTGAGTACCGGAAATCCGTTTGCAAGGTGCTGCCCAGGCGGTACTCGATCTGCCAACTCGGATCCTGGCTTAGTAAAGAATTTCATGGCTGTCTACTAGAGGTGCGAGGATGAAGGGCATGACTTCAGGTGCGTTTATTGCAGGAGGATACTCAACCTCAAGCAAAGGGAAACCAAGGGGAATAGCGCACTCTGGAGAAGAGCTTAAGCAATCAATTCTGCTATCAGCCTAAACCATTCTTCGCAACTCGGGACAGGCCAGTCTGGGATTTAAGCAGAGATCAGCCGCTTGAGCCAACCTTTTTTGCGGATGTCCACAAAAGAACCACATTCAGAACACTTTTTAATGCCAGATACGCCAATTCGTTGAAGCTGGCTGTTGCGGCAGTAAGGACACTGCTTAGTCTTTGTCATAGCAATGAAATGCACGTAGATGTCGAAGGAGCAGTAGATGATGTCTTCTACTGTTTTATCTTTCTAAATTCCAGACGAACCGCCCAGAGAGACACTACCGAAAGCGTCATAGGCACTGAGCAAACTCAAGCGTACAATTACGGTTGCCAGCAGAAGGTATTGGGGGAAACCATAGTGAATTATTGACTGCGGCAGATTTCCCGCTAGGGCATAAGGTTAGAGAGCGACTGCCAATCACCGGAATCTTGCGCCCAGATTTTAACGATTCAAGGGTCAGCCCTTTTCTAAAGGACTGACCCTTGGTATTTGATATTGAGCCTTTTTCAGTTGAGCTGCCGACTAATCAACTGGCCTAATCAACCACTGAGTTCGCCAAGGATTCGGGGTTTGAGGCGGTCAGTTCGGGAGCCGTCAAGACATGGGCATAGAGACCCGTGGGTTGCTCTGCCACCAGCAGGATATCTTGCACCCGAGCAGACACTGCAACAGTTTTAGCATCGTAGATCTGAGTGGCTAGCTTGGGATAGAGGCCAATTCCAATAATGGGAACCAGCAAACAGAGCGCGACAAACGCTTCGCGAGGCCGAATGTCGATGATGTTAGTAACTTTGCTGAGAACTTCTCCCGGCGCACCGTAGAAAATCCGGCGCAGCATCGACAGCAGGTAGATGGGGGACAGCACAACGCCAATGGCAGCCAGGATGAGCACAGCTGCTTTGAAACCAGGACTGTAGGCATCGCTAGTTGCCATTCCCAGGAAAACAGCCAATTCACTGACAAAACCGCTCATGCCGGGTAGGGCCAATGAGGCCATGGAGCCTGCTGTGAACAGGGCAAATGTGGTGGGCATTTTGCGGGCCATGCCGCCCATCTCGTCCATATCGAGGGTATGAGTGCGCTCGTAGGCAACCCCGGACAAGAAGAACATCACAGCCGCAATCAGGCCGTGGGAAATCATCTGTAGCACTGCACCGCTCATGCCCAGCGTGGTAAAGGCAGCGCAGCCAATCAGCACGAAACCCATGTGAGCTACAGACGAGTAGGCCATACGGCGCTTCAGGTTGTCTTGGCCTAAGGCCGTGAGGGACGCGTAGAGGATGTTGACGACGCCCAGGACTGCCAGCACAGGAGCGAAGTAGATATGGGCATCGGGCAACATCTCGATATTCATACGAATAATGCCGTAGCCAGCCATCTTCAGCAGCACACCAGCCAGAATCATCGACACAGGAGCGGGGGCTTCACTGTGGGCATCGGGCAGCCAGGTGTGTAGGGGAAAGACGGGAAGTTTTACGGCAAATGCAACAAACAGCGTGGCATAAACCAGCAGCTGGAAGGTTAAGGAATAGTCTTTGAGCGCCAGTTCGCTTAGGTTGAAGGTGACCTGGTCGCCGTAAAAGGCCATTGCCAGAGCTGCCACCAAGATAAAGACAGAACCAATCGCCGTATAAAGAATAAATTTGGTTGCGGCATAGAGGCGCTTTTGGCCGCCCCAAATGGAGATCAGCAGGTACACCGGCACCAGTTCCAGTTCCCACATCAGGAAGAAGAGGATCATGTCCTGGGCCAGAAACACGCCAACCTGGGCACTCAGCATGAGCAACAGCAGGCTGAAGTAGAGCCTTGGTCTGCGGGTGACATTCCAGGAGGCCAGCATAGCCAGCGCGGTTACCAGGCCGGTGAGGACAACCAGAGGCATGGATAGGCCATCGACCGCTAGCGTCCAGCTGAGGCCAATTTGAGGAACCCAGGCGTAGGTCTCAACTAGCTGCAGGCCGCTGGTGTTGAGATCGTAGAACCGAACAAATGTATAGAGAATAAGTGCGAATTCGATAAAGCCAATCCCCAGGGCATACCAACGAAGCGTTTGACCGTTCCGATCTGGCAGTACCGGAATGGGGAGAATGGCCAGGATCGGTAGTAGAACAAGGGCCGTTAGCCACGGAAACTGTTCGCTAATCATCACAAGTCACGTGAATTCCAAAAGAACAGCAGCGTATCTGATGTTCCGGTTTAGGCAGTGGTCTAGCTTGAGGCGGACACATGACCCTGGGATGGCGACATCGGAGGGGCATATTCGCTTGTGGTTCACAGCGGCCTACCCAGACGGATCAGGTCGGAGGAATCTAGCACGTGATGCCGTTGCCTCGGAGGTAATTACGACTAGGCGTACTAACCGGAGGTGTTATCAATGGGCAGAAATACTTATTTCAGTGCGCCCGCTTCTTAGTATAGAAAACTTTATTAACTTTTGATAAGTCAAAATTACGGAAATCTTCAGAAATTTCACGTCGATTAACTTGACGTAAAAGGTTTTGAACATTTCCCGAATAATTCATACAGGTAAATCAACGGGAGCATTTACTCCCATTTATGTTAATCAGTGTGACTTTATTCAAAGTTAGCTTTTTGTCCAGCAGAAATTGAGTGAGTGCCTCAATTTGACCCAAAACTCGGCAAAGCCCTCCGGTTTAGGCCTTTAAAGCCAAAAAAGGGGGGAGGAGGTGCGATCGCAACCTCCTCTCCCCCCTTGGGTTTCTCAGCTTAAAGGGCCTCTATTCTCGCCCCAGCCGTTTCTAAGGCCAAAACGTGCACTGCTGGAGTAGTCGCGGTCCAAGCAGCCTGCATGGCCTGTTGCACCGCTGCGGCTCGATCGGTGGGGGCGAGGGCCAGCAGCGTCGGGCCGGCACCGCTGATCACCAGGCCGTAAGCCCCTGCCGCCAAAACCGCTGCCGTTACTGTGTCATAGCCGGGAATGAGGGATTTGCGGTAGGGCTGGTGAATGCGATCGCACAGCGCCTCCTGTAACCAGGCTCCATGGCCGGTTGCCAGTCCCCGCAGCAATAGACCCAAGTGAGCCATGTTAAAAATCGCATCGGCCCGGCTGTAGGTCGTTGGCAGTACGCTTCTGGCCGCTTCGGTAGACAACTCAAAGTCGGGAATAGCTACCACTGGAACAATATCGGGGTGCCAAGGCACTTCACTCAAAATCCACTGCCCTAACTCGCTGGCCGCAGCCAGTTGGCAGCCGCCCACTAAAGCGGGAACCACATTGTCGGGATGGCCTTCGATTTCGGTCGCTAAAGCAACTAGATCTGCTGGGCTGAAGGGCTGTCCGGCCAGGTGGTTGGCCCCCAGCAATCCGCCTACAATAGCCGTAGAAGAACTGCCCAAACCCCGAGCCAGGGGCACTCCTAGCTGAATAGCAATACTCACGGCAGGGACGGGCCGCTGCAGTTTTTTGTAGGCCTGGACAAAGGCTTTATAGGCCAAATTGCTGCCGTCGGTCGTGACCCGCTCTGCCTCCGTGCCTGTCACCTCCACTTTGACGGTACCGGCAGGGGCGTCTAGGGGCGCAAACTGAAACTGGTTGTAGAGCGTCAGTGCGGCTCCTAAACAGTCAAACCCAGGGCCGATGTTGGCTGTGGTTGCAGGAACAGTCACCGTTACAGAGTTGGGCAAGGCAGGTTCTCCAGGGCAATGCAGCAAACTGTCCACCAGCGCAGCAGCTGAGGCGAAAGGAATACTACCATTTTTCTAGAACCTTGCCCCCGAGGTACTCCAGATTCTTCTTTTCTGTCACCGCTGTTAGAGCATTTAGGCTCACTTATATTGACCTATGACACGCTTCAACCGTCACGCAGTTTTGAGTCAGGTCGTTACTGTTTTGGGCCTTGCCGGGCTATCCCTGGCGGCCATGCCCCAAGGCGAAGTCAGGGCTGCTGAGCTGTCTGAGGTTCAGCTCGCCCAAACTCCCGTGGAGACGCCGGTATTTTCTGATGTCTCTCCCGATGACTGGGCCTACCAGGCCATTCAGAGCCTGGTGCAAAACTATGGCTGTTTGGCAGGTTACCCCGACGGCACGTTTCGCGGCGATCAGCCGGTCACCCGCTACGAATTTGCTGCCGGAACGAATGCTTGCCTGGACGCTGTGGCAGGCTTTGTTCAAGAACGGCAGGCGGCTAACCAGGCTGAGATTAATCTGCTGATTCAGTCGATGCAGCAGTTTCAGACTGAGCTGAATGAACTGGGTGACAGAGTAGGGCAGTAAGTCCGCCCAATAACAGCTATGGGGGACGTCTCAATAGAGGCGTCCCCACGCATTTAAAGGGGCTGGCTAGAAATCGGCGCGGTTTGCGATCGCACCCGCCACTCGCTCCACGACCTCCACAGCCGCAATTGACCCCAGTTCACCCTGGGCTCGGGTGCGAATGCTCAACGCATTGGCCTCCACTTCTTTAGCCCCAATAACGGCCATAACCGGAACCTTGCTGGTTTCAGCATTGCGGATCATCTTGCCCAGACGTTCCCCGCTGGTATCGACCTCTGCCCGAACCCCCCTAGCCAGCATCTGCTCAGCAACCTGCTTGGCATAGCCTAGCTGCTCCTCGGTAACCGGCAGCAGCCTCACCTGAGTGGGAGCCAGCCACAGGGGAAAGTCCCCCGCATATTCCTCGATCAAAATGCCGATCAGCCGCTCTAGAGAGCCAAAGGGAGCTCGGTGAATCATCACCGGGCGCTGACGAGACCCGTCTTCAGCCACATACTCTAGGTCAAAGCGCTCGGGCAGGTTGTAGTCTACCTGCACCGTGCCAAGCTGCCATTCCCGCTCCAGGGCATCCCGGAAAATGAAGTCCAGCTTTGGCCCGTAGAAGGCAGCCTCTCCAGGGGCCTCAAAATAGTCCATGCCCAGGGTCTGCACGGCCCGACGAATGGCATTTTGAGAGGTTTCCCAGGCCGCATCGGAGCCAATGTACTTGTCAGACTCAGGATCGCGGAAGCTTAAACGGGCTGTGAAGTTTTTCAGCTTCAGGCTGCCAAATACCGAGAGGATCAGGTCTACGACCTTGAGAAACTCGTCATCTAGCTGCTCCGGTGTCACAAACAGGTGAGAATCATCAACCGTAAACCCGCGCACCCGAGTCAAGCCGCCCAGTTCGCCCGACTGCTCATAGCGGTAAACCGTACCAAACTCTGCCAGCCGCATGGGCAGTTCCCGGTAAGAGCGCAGTTCGCTCTTGTAGATCTGAATGTGGAAAGGGCAGTTCATCGGCTTCATCACAAAGCCCTGCTCCGCCAGTCGGGCAGCCTCATCGTCTGCCATCAGGGGAAACATGTCTTCCCGGTAGTTCTGCCAGTGGCCCGAGACTTTGAATAGATCAACTCGGGCAATGTGGGGGGTTACGACTGACAGGTAGCCTCGCTTGACCTGCTCCTGCTTAAGAAAATCCTCCAGGGTGGAGCGCAGCACGGTTCCTTTGGGGGTCCATAGGGGCAGGCCAGGGCCAACATCATCCGAAAAGATAAACAGACCCAGTTCTTTGCCCAGCTTGCGGTGGTCCCGCCGCTTGGCTTCTTCCCGGCGGTGCTTGTAGTCCTCAAGCTGCTGCGGCGTTTCCCAGGCAGTGCCATAAATGCGCTGAAGCTGAGCCCGGGTTTCATCGCCGCGCCAGTAGGCCCCGGCAACGCTCTCTAACTCAAAGGCTTTGGGGTTGAGGTCTTTAGTGCTGCTGACGTGGGGCCCGGCACAGAGATCCCACCACTCCTCACCCAAGTGATAGAGCGTGATCGGATCTTGCAGACCTTCTAAAATCTCAAGCTTGTAGGGTTCGCCTAAAGCTTCTATGCGGCGCTGAGCCTCCTCTCGACTAACCGTTTCACAGGTTACCGGCAAGCCCTTGTTGATGATTTTGATCATCTCCTTTTTGATCGCCTTCAGGTCCTTCTCAGTGAAGGGATCAGGATTGTCAAAGTCGTAGTAAAAGCCCTGCTTAGTCGAGGGACCAATCGTGACCTGAGCTTTGGGAAAGAGCTTCTGCACGGCCATTGCCATGACGTGGGAAAACGTATGGCGAATTTTTTCGAGCTGAGATCCAGATGCGTCAGAGGAAGCCATCGGTCAGGAATGCGCTGTATTAACGACGTTCAGTGTACCAACCAAGCATGCAGATCCCATCTTAGCGAACTGCTGCCGGTGCTGAGCACTTCCCATAGGGGATGAGCCACCAAACCAAACGCCCAACCCACTGCGAAGTTCAGAGACAGCTCAAATAGCTGCAGGACCACGGGCTGACGGTAAAGAAACAGCAGCCTCACCTGAGTCTTGGCTGAACGGTCAATTCCGTGTCAGCGTCAATAATCAAAATTCCGTGCCAAAATGGAACCAGTCATTTCCGAAGGCAATTCACGCTTCTGGTAGCCAGAGCCCTGAGGCAGTTCAGCCGGGATTATCGGGAAAGTGGGCTTGTTATTTGCGATTTGACATTTCCTGTGCTACTGTTGTTCACTGGGAAAGAAAATTCTGGCAGCACGGCTAGCTTCAACCCATTGTGTTGTCCGTTTTCCGCCAGAAAACCAAAAGAAGTTTTTGAAAAAATCCAAAATATGACACAGACTATGACCAACCAGCAGGTTGCTCATCCCATGGTGAAGTTTCAACGCCAGGTACAGTCTCTGGTGAATAAATCTAAGATGATCAAGCCAGAGGATCCGATCTGGAAGATCGCTTTTTTGTTCGGAGACGACTGGGCCCACTGGCGCAAGGAACTGGAGGATTTCGAGTTTTCCACGCAAGACCCTATTGGGGATTTGCTGGCAGTAGAGAGCTGGGAAGAGTAGCCCCCTTGGGCAACCTTTCCTCTGCTTCATTTATCTGCTTCCACAACTTTAGAGCTAGCTGCCTGAGGCAACGGCCTAAGCAGTAAGTACCTTATCCATATTGGGTCGGAGCTTAATCCGAATCAATATAGCGGTGATATTGTCATGGCCGTTGTGCTCATTGGCTAGCTCAATTAGTCGGTTTACGCCTTCCTCCAGATCGGCCTTGGAGTTCAGCAGGGGCTCGAGGTGGGTGGTGCAGTGCAGCTCCAGCAGATCGTTGTCGCTCAGGCCATCGGAGCAGAGGATAAAAATCGTGTCTTCCGCAATTTCAAGAAAGCTGATTCCTGGCCTCAAATCGCTGCTGCTGCGAGGACCGAGAGCTTGGGTCAACTGATAGGCATCGGGGCGGGCATATGCGATCGCAGGTTCCACCCCCCGCTGAATCTCCCGCTGACCCACCTCGTGATCCACCGTCACCTGCTTCAGGCCCGATCGGCGGGTATAGCAGTATAGGCGGCTATCGCCCACATGGGCGACCACAGCCCGGTCATTGTGCAGCATGAGCATCACGAGCGTTGTGCCCATCCGACCGTGGCCCGATCGGTCTCCCTCCTGGTTAATTTCGTAAATTGCCTCATTTGCAGCCGCAACTGCCGCTGCCAAGGCATCCTCCTCAGGTAATGCTACAGGGCTTTCAAAAAAGTGATTTTGCAGTGTTTTGACTGCTAAGCTGCTGGCGACTTCTCCAGAGGCATGTCCTCCCATGCCATCGCAGAGAATGTATAGCCCCTTCACATCCAAGGAAGTGCCTTGGGGACCTTCTAGCTTAGTTGACTCAGTTTGAGCACTGAAAAAGTCCTCATTGTGGTCTCGCTGCCGCCCAACGTGAGTGCGTCCGGCCTCATCTAGCCGCACGATTTTCATCGGCAGCACCATAGTTGGCAAATCAACGTTCTCTTCTAAATCTTCCAGCACATCAGCAGGCGCTGTATCTTCGCCCTGCGTAGACTCCTCCGAGTCATCCAAAAGCGGATACTCCAGGTCAGGCTCTAGACCCTGCTCACGCTCTAACCCAGGCAGATAAACAGGCAACACTAGTGGCAAACCTGTCTGTTCATCTCCTGTCTGTTCATCTAAAGTATTCACGGATAAAGCGGCCTCGGCTGTAGCCTGAAAAATATCTGCCAGCTGAACTAGCTGAGTCTGCAAATCCGAAACAGACGCAGTCTTGCCAACAGCTAGATGGTCGATCACGGTTTTTAGCTCGGCCGGCACCGCTTCTTGAGCAGGCTCAATGAGGGCCTGCCAAAGCTGACCCAAAGTTGTCAGATCTAGGAGCGCGTTTGAGGGGTCGTGCTTTAGGCAGGCTAAGCAAAAAATTTGATCTTCATCAACCCGAAGGTTGGTCAGATCTAGGAGACTAACCTGGGCCTGCCATTGAGCCAAAGCCTCCCACAGTTCAGCCATCTTATAAAACCAGTGCAGCTGCTGCAGCGGATCTACAGTTCCCAGTTTCCACATATCCCCCAATAGCGACCAAGACCAGCGGTCTTCTAGCAGCAGTACAGTGCAGGCTGAGTCCTCCCAGGCAGCCTGTAGAGCAGGCACTATCGGAAAAAACTGAGACTGCAGCGTCAGGTAAGGTATGGCTGGTTGAGGCAGGCTAGCTGATAGTTCAGAAGCCGTCCAATCTTGATCAGGGCCTTGCAGCCCTTGCGGCTGCAGCTTGGCTAAGGGAGACTCCCCCGCAGGCTGACAATCAATCACGGTCAAAGCAATGGTCTCTGTGACAGGCTGATCAGCTTCACCCTCTTGAAGCTGATACCGGTGCTGAGGCTCCAGATAGGGATACTCCGGAAAAAGAGTCGCCAACGTAGGGGCCTGTGTCTGCCCAACAGCAGAGGACTTTGGCATCTCTGCTGTTGTCTCTGCTGCAGGCTCTTGAGTTTGAGTAGCCAACGGCTCTAGGCCATCGGCAAATTGCTCAGGCGAAAGTCGAGGCGTCACCAAAACTCGCCAAACCTGAAGCGCATAGCCGCACTGTTGACAAAAGCGGTTTTGGTCAGGGTTCTCAAAGGTGCAGTGGGGACAGATCAGCATCACACAGCCTAACGTCACAGCAGCTTGTCACGACAGGCGCAAGACCACACGCAGCATCAATTTCCTTGATGATAGGCGTTTGGACGCGGGCAAACAGTGTCATCTATACGCTTGCTTTATTTGATTATGGTTCATAGCCGCAGTAGTTGGCTCTGCTCAAAAGCGGTAAGATCCCGCCACTGACCTGGAGCCAGCCCTTCCAAACGCAGATTGGCAATAGCAACTCGAACTAACCGCAGTGTAGGATGGCCTACGGCAGCCGTCATACGCCTGACTTGGCGGTTGCGACCCTCCGTAATGGTAACTTCCAACCAGGCAGTTGGCACAGCCTTACGAAATCGAATCGGGGGATGCCGAGGGGGCAGATCGGGTTCGTCAGTCAACAGCCTAACCTGGGCAGGCCGGGTGCGATAGTTTTTCACGCTGACGCCAGAGCGCAGCTGCTGCAGCGCTACCTCATCCGGTATGCGCTCAACCTGTACCCAGTAGGTGCGGCGATGGGCGTAGCGAGGATCGCTCAGGCGATGCTGTACCTGGCCGTGGTTGGTCAACAGCATCAGGCCCTCGCTATCTCGGTCGAGCCGACCCACTGGGTAAACATCCGGCACCGGAATATAGTCTTTTAGAGTGCGGCGATTTTGATCGTCAGCGGCTACCGCTTGAGAGCTTGTTTGCGGATTGCTCCCAGACGGTTTCTCTATCTTCAGGTCATCGCTGAACTGACTGAGTACGTCGTAGGGTTTGTAGAACAAGAGATATCGATAGGTCACTACTCTATAATTCCAACCGCTCCATTCAAAGATTCAGCAGTTTGCGAGCCACTGAATTGATCACAGTTTGCAACATTTGATTTCAACTCTTGTGAAAATGTTTAGAAACTGTGGGGCAGCGGGTCTGCCCGATATGCTGAGAGAAAACCAGAATTGTTTCAGGACAAATCTATGGATAAGGCACAGAAGTACCGTTTCGTCTGTACTTTGACGTTCGGGGATATCTATGGTCAGGTCATTGTTTGGTTGGTCATTCTGCTTATCAGCCTGGCCGCTTCGCTGGCCCTGATGGGCGCTCGGCAACCTGTCTTTGCCCTAGCAACCGTTGGCCTTATTTTGGTTCTTTCTCTCCCCTTCCTGCTG
>JACVRP010000324.1 GCA_014534385.1 Cyanobacteria bacterium Co-bin13 | reverse complement strand
GTTAAGGGGGAAATGAGGTGTTAAACGCTAGATCATCTGTTTTGCTGAAAATAAAACGCGGTCCTAGAAAATTGATGCTTCTACTTCCGCTTCTATCTCTTGTGATTGAGGAACTCCAGCCCACTTAAAAGTAGAGGCTGTATCACTAAACCCATCAACGATTGTTATGTGTACTGTGGCAATGCACGTCTAGCCGAAGACAGGTGAGTCTGTAACAGAAGAAGGTTTACTCAGCACGCTAACAATCCTTCTTTACAGCTTCCTCTCTCTACGGAAAGAGAAGGGGATCAGTCGCGGGACTGACAACAGACAAGAGACGACAGATAGCAGCGTTTAACAAATAACACCCCTGTTTAGGACAGGGGTGTCTTTCTAATAACTCGAAGCCGGTTTAGCTCAGAACGTCGAAACCGCCTGAAGCTAGAACACCTGCGATCGCAGCTGTCGCCACCGACGTAATCGCCGTGCCAAACAGCCACCAGGCTGCCGTCGCCACCGTTTTCTGGGCTTCTTCGGCCTGCTCTTTAGCCTGCTCCTTGAGGTCTTCGATCCGCTTTTCTACCTGGGATTGGAACCGCTCGGCCTGGTGCAAGACGCTGTCGCGGGCTCCCTCGATCTGGTCGATGATGCGGTCGGCCTGTTCGCGGGAGATGTCGCTGCGTGAGCTGAGAATAGCAGTCAGCGTATCGCGGTCAAACTGGCCCAACCGATCGCGCAAAGCCACCAGTCCCGCCTCCGGATCTTGGAAGAGGGTCTGCATGTCGCGCTTGACAGAATCGTAGTTGAGTTCAGGCTGCTCCAGCGCATTGAGGTAGCTGCGGAGGCGATCAAAGACCCCATCGACTGCCGATTGAGCCTGCTTCTGAGCATTTTGAACCTGTGCCTGGATCTGCTGGCCCACGCCCAGAATTTGATCGGCAATCTGGTTAGCTTCTTCCTCGCTCACGTCCTGCCGCTGGGCCAGCAGGGCTACCAGAGTGCCCCGATCGATCTGGCTCAGGCGATCGCCCCACTGAGATAGACCCGCCTGGGGCTGCTTCAGCAGCAGCTGCAGATCGCGGCGAATGCCCTCTGGGTTAAGCTCCTGGCGTTGGGTATGGCGCAGGTAGTCGGCCAGGGTGCTCTGGAAATCGTCGATGCGATCGCGCGTGCGGCTGGCCAATCGCTGAGGGCTGCGAACCAGGCTTCGCAGCGCTGACTGCGCCTGGTCAATCACTTGGTTAACCTCAGCGGGGTTCAGGTCGCTGCGCTGGCTAAGGGCATTTACCAGAGTGTCGCGGTCGATCTGGGCTAGCTGCTGCCGCAGCGCTAGTGTGCTGGCCTGGGGATGGTTCAAAAACTCGCCTAGCTGCTGGCTAATGGCCTCGGGCGTTAGCTCGCTCAGGTTGGTACCGCGCAGATAGTCGCCTAGCTGGTTCACAATCTGCTCGTACTGGTCTTTAACCTCCCCAGCTAGTGCCTGGGGTGCATGAATTAAATCGTCTCGCACCGACTCGATCTGATCGAGCAGGTGGTGAACCTGATCTGGGTTGAGGTCGCGCTGGGCCAGCACCTGCTCCAGGCTGCCTCGATCAAGCTGCCCCAGCCCCGTTTGGGCCAGCAGTCCACCCATTTCAGGAGCGTTGGCCAGGGTTTGCAGCATCTGCCGCAGGCCTGCCGGAGTTAGCTCTTCTGGGTTGGTCTCCCGCAGATAGGACTCTACCTGCCCCCGAAACTCTCCCGCCTGAGCCTGGATCTGGCTCCACTGCTCCTGGGACTGGTTCAAAAAGCGATCGCGTGTACCCTCTAGCTCATTGAGAATTGGCTCAATTTCATCCTCGCCCAGGTCCTGCCGTCCGCTCAGCAGCATTTGCCGCAGGGCATCGCGGTCAAACTGAAGCAGCCGGCTACCAAGAATTTCATAGCTAGCCTGGGGGTCTACCAGCAGGCCAGCAAAGTCTTGAGCAATTTGCTCAGGGTTTAGGCTTTCCTTAGGAGCCGATGACAGGTACGTTTCAACTCGCTGGCGCAGGGCATGCGATCGCACCTCCTCCACCGCCTGTCCTACCTGATCCAGCACCTCCCGCCGAATCAGCTCAAGCTGGTCGACTACATCGTTTACCCGATCCCCTGAGAAGCCCTCGCGTCGGTTCAAGACCTCCACAAAATAGCGGCGATTGAGCTGTCGGAGCTGCTGCTGAACGAGTTCTGGCTCTGCCTCAGGGTCAAACAAAACTGCCCGAAACCCCTGGTCTAGATTTTCCGGCTGCAGATACCAAGAAGGCGATTTCAGCAAATAATTTTCAACATCGGTGCGAAGGATGGAAAAAGCCTGTTTCCCCCCCGCCGTCTCAGCCACCTGCCCCGCCTTCTGAGAGAGCTGCTGTCCTAGATCCGTCCACTGTCCAGCAATTTGCTCTAGGTCCAGATCCGACAGGTCAACCCGTTGAGCCAGCGTACTAATCAGCGTGCCAATCACAGGCTGCAAAAAGCTTGAACCCGAGCCCCCCTGAACTGCCCCCTGAGTAGACTGGACCTGCTGCAGGAGTTGGGAAATGCGATCGCTAAGTTCGCCCGACTTTAGCTCCTCTGGCGTCGCCGCCTGCACCAGACCCGGTAGCACCGCCGACCAATCCTCGGGCATAGCCGACTTAATCGTCTGTAGCAGGCTCTCTCCCCCCGCCGCTTCCCCGGACTGGCCCAGTAGCTCTAGAAACTGGCTAGAAATTCCCTTTAGGTCAGGCTGCGGCACCTGAAGCTTTTTCACATAATCCTGCACACCCTCGCGTAGCCGATCAGGCGCTAGACCCGTCTGTAGCTCTCGGGTCACTGCAGCCACCGAGGCTTCTACCGTATTCACAATCTGCTCATTGGCAACCCGACCACTCAAGGCCGTCGCGACCACCCCTGTAACCCCCTGCAGACCAGCGCTGGCGGTAGAACCTACAGCCCCCGCCATAGAACCAATAGCCTGAGATCCAGTCCAAAGCAGCAGCAGAAAATAGGCAGACCAGATTACAACTGCAACAATAGCCCCCAGCTCAATATCTCGAATCAGCGTCAGCTTGACCGCTAAAAAACAGGCAATAAACAGAGCAGTGTTGACCGTAAAGAGCATCAGGCCACCCACCTTAGACTCTATGTTGCGAATCGCTTTTCCCCAGCTTTTTGTACCCGTCTCTAAAGGGTTAATACCAGAGGAAATATTGGCCGCAACTGCAAAATTAGTGAGCAACACCTGAAAAGCAAACGCCATTAAGATGCCCGCAGTCAAGGCAATGAAAAACTGCGGTCCCGAGAAAAACTGAAAAGCAGAGACATCTGCTGGTAAAGGCGCTTGCGCCAAACCCTGAAAGCCAACAGAGGCTGGCCCAACATCAATGGAATAACTCATGTATTTAATCTCTCTAAACCCTTTAGAGCAGATGTCGAGAGCGGCTGCTGAAGTTTTGGGGCCGAAGCTTTAGGAAAAAATGAAGCTATCAGGAAAATTCCCGACTAAGAGCGTAGATACTGCCCCGTTAAGAGCATTAATTTGGCAAACCCTGGTTCAAACTTTGGCGCGCCCAAGCAATCTGCTGCTGTTAAAACAGTATTCATCGCCATCCTAAAAGCTCCAGAAAAAGCCTTCCTCCTGCTAGAGGAGTAGGGCAATGTCAACGTAGCAAGTACCGCCAGCAATTCTTCAGTCTGGCTATGTGAAGTCAATACTCAGCAGGGGAAATACGGTCTGGCTCGTAAGCCAAGTACTTCGTTAGTCTTGCCAAATTTGTAGCCCACTGATGCCGCATAGAGACATAGGCATCAGCGCCTTCTACAGGGTTCTCAACCGTCTTGATGCCCTCAGCCTTCAGCCTTTCTAGCGCCTGATAATAGTGATCCCGCCACATCGGCTCGTTCACCTCCTGAGCCTGCACCCAAACCTTGGGTAGAAGCGCCTGGCACAGTTCCTCCAGCAAATGCAGCCCACCAAACCACAGCTCCGCAGCCCCAGAGGAATTGGCGACTGAGCGGTACTGCTCCGAGTCCAAAGCACTCTTAATTAGAGTAGCAATGTCCAGACTCAGGTAAGCGATTCGGGGCAAAGCATAGTAAGCCTGTGGATAGCGAAAGTAAAGCAGTACCGGGTAGGAATTGTTGGACTCAAGCAGCCCCATTAAATTTTGGGCAATTTCTGAAATGTCTTGGTGCAGCGTATCAACGTTGTTATCTGCTGCTAAACGGGCCAGAAGTTCCGTAGAGTCTGCGGTATCGGCGGTGCGGTGGTGTAAGCCTAGGGCAAACGTATTGCGGCTAGTCAGCGTGTTGTATACCGATAGAACATAGGAAAGCGTTAGGGTAAACACCGAAAATCCCAAAATAGCCTTCAGCACCATCAGCAGCCGATAAGCCGCAGTTTTTGGGGCAAGATCTCCGGTACCCAAAGTCGCTAGAAAAAAGCCACTGTAGTAGATAGCTGTGGCAAAATCAGTTGGCGTCTCTCCCTGCTCAGCCTGAATGGCAGTCCCTAGCCCCGGCCAGATCATCAGTGAGAATCCCAACAGCAGCAGCACCCACACGCTTATAACCACGACAATAATCGTCGGCCCTCCATAAGAGAGGAAACTATCGCGCCGCTGGGGTAGCCCTAGACCCGCAGAGCGAAAAAGTCGCCATACGCTCCGAGCGACAAATATGCTCAGCCAACTGCTCTCAGCCCGAGGGTGCAACACCGTCGTGTAAATATCTGCTAGAGCAGCCAAGACGAGCACCGCACCTACGATTTGCAGAAGAACGTGCATCTGCTAGCCCTCTACTTTAGTGATTCACCCCGAGGCGCTGCCTACTCCAGACGCAGCCTTCTATAG
>JACVRP010000409.1 GCA_014534385.1 Cyanobacteria bacterium Co-bin13 | reverse complement strand
CTATAATGCTAGCAACAGGAGCGATTGTGCCTGGTCGGTCAAGCAGGTTACCAGTGGTTTAGCAGCTACGAGTTCTGAACACTCAAGCGCTTCTGTCAGGATGCCTGTTCAATTTAACAAGTCTTGGCAAGGGCAAGGAGTCCCGGAGCAGCCAAGAGTGTTGTGTAACCTGCTTTTTTTAGCCATCTCCTGACCAGGGTGAAGGTTTCACCGCTGCATTCAGGTTTCATGTCGGAGATATAGTTCTCTCCAGCCATGAGCAGATGGCCCTTGTTTGCCTAAAAATTTTTACCACCAGATGATTAAGTACATTGCAATATTGCATGCCAAGACTGGTGAGCCTTTTGAGGAATTTGCATGCCGAAGCAAATAGTGATTGCCGAGCAGCATCGAACAGCTGCCGTTTTTTCTGAAGATCAAATCCAGGAACTTATTGTTGCAACAGGGACCCATCAAGTCAGCGACATCTACCTCGGCATGGTCGAGAATGTCTTACCTGGTATTGATGCAGCCTTTATCAACATTGGGGACAGTGAGCGCAACGGGTTTATGCATGTCTCTGACCTGGGACCTCTGCGCCTGAAGCGGTCTGCCGGTTCGATCACGGAGTTGGTGGCTCCCCAGCAAAAGGTGCTGGTTCAGATCATGAAGGAGCCCACCGGCAACAAAGGGCCTCGCCTAACTGGCAACATTACCCTACCTGGCCGATACTTGGTGCTGATGCCCTTTGGCCGAGGGGTTAATCTTTCCCGTCGAATCCGCAGTGAGAATGAGCGCAGCCGACTGCGGGCTTTAGCCATTTTAATTAAGCCTGCAGGGATGGGACTTCTGGTGCGCACAGAAGCCGAAGGCGTAGCTGAAAAAGCTATTATTGAAGACCTGGAGATGCTGCAGCGGCAGTGGGAGAATGTCCAGCAGCAGGCTTTGGCGACTCGTCCTCCAGCTTTGCTCAATCGGGACGACGACTTTGTTCAGCGAGTCCTACGGGACGTCTACAGTTCGGACGTCAACCGCATCGTCACCGATTCCCATACTGGCATGAAGCGGGTAAAGCAGTACCTCTCTAGCTGGAGTGAGGGTAAGCTGCCGACCGGTGTTCTGATTGACCACCATCGGGACCGTATTCCCCTGCTTGAGTACTTCCGGGTTAATGCCGCTATTCGAGAAGCCCTTAAACCTAGGGTTGACCTGCCCTCCGGCGGATACATTATTATTGAGCCAACCGAAGCGCTTACGGTGATTGACGTCAACTCTGGCTCTTTCACTCGGTCTGCCACCTCTCGGGAGACAGTGCTTTGGACCAACTGTGAGGCAGCGACTGAGATTGCCCGGCAGCTGCGCCTCAGAAATATCGCTGGGGTGATCATCGTTGATTTCATCGACATGGATTCGCGGCGTGATCAGCTCCAGGTTCTAGAACATTTCAACAAAGCTATTCGCTCTGATAAGGCCAGACCTCAAATTTCTCAGCTTTCAGAGCTGGGCCTGGTGGAGCTGACCCGAAAGCGTCAGGGCCAGAACCTCTACGAACTCTTTGGTAGACCCTGCCCCACCTGCGGCGGTCTGGGACACCTGGTGCACTTGCCTGGGGAAAGCCCTGAAGAGGTCCAGCCTCTAATTCAGGAAACGGGTAGAAGCTACACTCCCGTTGCCAACCGGGCACCGGCACTGCAGCCCGTAGTGCGAGAGGCTCCCCGCGAAGCTCGAGGAGAGGAGCTAGAGCCTTTCCAGGATCTGCAGGAACTGGATCTCGTCAACCATCCCAGCTATCAAGAGCGCACAGGCCGAGGCAATCGACGGCGACGGCGACGGGAACCCTTACCCACACGCAGCAATGGCCGTGAGGGAACCCCGCGAGAAACCTTACCGCCCCCCCCGGCAGTGCCAGTGGTGCCAGAGCCAGTCGTGACTCCCCCGGCGGAAGAAGAAAAGCTGCCTGTGCGAACTGGGCGAGGACGAGGCAGTAACGGTCGCCACGATAAAAAAACGGCAGCGACCCCTCAAGTGGTTGCCGTTGAAATGACTCCAGATGAGCAGCGCATCTATGCCATGATGGGCATCTCCCCTTTGGTCTTGGCTAACCAGGAGGTAGCTGATCCCAAAAATACGACCATTGCGGTAGTGCTTCCAGGCGAATCGGCTTCCTTCTCGGCTCCGGATATCGTTGAACCTCCAGCCCCTGCGCTGGCTGATAGCGAAATTGAAAAGCCGGTACGTCGCCAGCGCAAGCCAGCCATTGAAAGCCCAGAACCAGAGGACATTAGCCTACGATCGGCTCCAGCAGAGACTGACAGCGCCTTTGCAGCGCCTACGTCAATGCCAAGTGAGGCGGTGACGCAGACTGATGTGACGCAGACCGATGTGACGCAGGCTGATATAGCGCAGGCTGAGACTGTAGCGCAGACCGAGACTGTAACGACTGAGACCGTGGCTTCAAGCGACCCTGTAGAGTCGCCAACCGCTGAAGAGTCGTCTGATGCTAGCGTCCGCCGTCGCCGTCGCCGTCGTTCTTCTGCAGCTGCAAATAGCCAGTAGCTGTCCCCGTTTAGATGACCGATTTAGCGCAGGGCACCTGCATAGCAGGCGTAGACGAGGTAGGTCGCGGGGCTTTATTTGGCCCTGTGGTTGCAGCTGCAGTCATACTGTCTGATGCTTCTGCCTGCGAATTGATTAGCTTGGGCGTCAGGGACAGCAAGCAACTCTCCCCGGTCCGTAGACAGGTTATCGCCGTTGCAATTCGGCAGCTAGCAGCTGACTGCAGAATTGGCCTAGCTTCGGTTCGAGAGATTGATCGCCTGAATATTTTGCAGGCGTCTTTGCTGGCTATGAAGCGGGCAATTTTACAGCTTGCCCCAGCCCCTACGCTCTGCTTGATTGACGGTAACCAACGGGTGCCTAATTTACCTATGTCGCAGCAGACGATAGTAAAAGGAGACCAGCAGAACTGTGCGATCGCAGCCGCCAGCATTCTCGCTAAAGTCTGGCGGGATACCCTGATCACGCGTCTGGACGGTCGCTATCCCGGGTATGATTTAGCGGCTAATAAGGGCTACGGTAGCCTTAAGCATCGGCAGGCCCTGGCAATGCTAGGCCCCTCTCCCCAGCATCGCCTCTCGTTTCGCACCTGCCAGGTAGCCGCTGCAGCCCCCAAGCAGCTGTTGCTGCTGCCTAAAAACGACCATTAGGGAGCAGCTGCGGCCTCGGCTGCCTCCTGGAGCGCCTCCTCCATCTTGAGCGGACAGAGGCCACTCACCTTCTCGGGCGGAATTAGGGCTACAACATGGGGGACTGGGCGAGGCTCATAGCCCACCATAGACTCCCCCTGAAAGGCCAGTGACGTGCTGGCCCCAGAGTCTAACATGACTGCATCTTGCAGGCCTAACTCTGCCAGCAGACGACCCAGGGTGACTGAATCTACCCGCGATTGAGACACCCCGACAACGGGCTGGCCCGCCACATTGATTCCCCAAAATGCCCGGTGACGGTTGGCATCGTAGTCAAACAGGGTGCCAAAGCTGTTGGCAGGCTGTGGCGCTCCGTCCTTGACCAGCCAAGCCGCTGCCACAAACGCATCTGTCACCCCCTTGGCGGCCTGGTGCAGACCGCTCAAAGTAT
>JACVRP010000216.1 GCA_014534385.1 Cyanobacteria bacterium Co-bin13 | reverse complement strand
GCACTAAACTCAGTATAAACGAATCCCTAGAGACTGGTATACGGCCCTACTCACCCAAAGGCTGATTTTTGGGGAAGTTTCCCGTACACTGGCTCAAACGGCTAGGAGCCCATAGCCGTTTGAGCCCAGCACAGCCGGGGAAGCTGGCCCGGAGACGCGAGTATGGGTATGAAGATACAAAGAGAGTTATAGCGGCGATAAACTTTTATAAACTAAATGGGGGAAGCACCCAAGTATAATAATTACTTAAACATTCAGGCTTTCTCGACCCTGTGCGTCTCTTTAGAAAGCGGCAAGACAACTCCCAGATTTATACCAACGCTAGCGTCTTAATGCTGGCCAGTACTGCAAGCAGTGAGAGGGATTTAAGCATGACCACCACCAACGGCACCAGTAACGCAGACTCTGATACTCCTGAACAGCCAGAAGCTAAGGCTACCGGCCGGTCAAAGCGCCAATCTACCAAGAATAGCGGCTTAGTCAAAGCTCGCTCTGAAGATGACGTCATCGTTCTAGCCAACAACGTTCGCTTGATTCAGACTGACTATCTTCCCAACCATCGTCCGATCGAAGTCAGCAACTTTGAAATCGTTGCGACGCTAGATTCTGCTGGTCATCGTCCAATCATGGCCGATACATTCGAAATCTCTAGAACCGATACTTTACCGGGTCATCGCCCGATTGAGGTTAGCCACTTTCCAGATGCTGACCTGCATTCGCTGCCTGGCAACCGCCCTATCGCGCCCAACGACGTCATCGATCCGCCCGCCTTCCTGCTGATGGGCTACCTCGATTAGACCGCGCGCCCTTAAATTTCAGTTCCCATTATCGCTGCTCTTTGGGGCAGCGATGTTGCTATCTAGGCTTTTGACCAGCAGGTTGGGCAGAACAGCGTCATCCCAAGCGGCGGGTAATTCTCCGATTCGCACGATTACCAGCTCTCGCGAGGGAATAACGTAGACTCGCTGATGCCCTCTGCCGTCTAAGTAGAGGGTATCGGCGGCTAAAAATGGAGCAGAGGCAGCCTGGTCAACATTGGGGTAGTCTGCGGTGCGGGCCTTGATCCAGATGTGATAGCCAAAGGTAGGTTCGATGGGCGATTCCTGCAGCATCTGGTCAATCCAGGGCTCAGGCACGACTTGCCTGGAGCCGACCCGGCCCCGGTTTAGCAGCAGTTGACCGACCCGCACCCAGTCTTGGGGCGTGGCAAACAAGCAGCAGAAAGTTTTGGCCTGGCCCCCCGGTCGATCTAGCCAGACAAAGGCATCGCTAGCCTGGAGCGGCTGCCAGAGGCGACTGGAGAGGTAGTCGGCGTAGTTTTCCCCGGTGGCCCGTTCCAGTACGATGCTGAGTACCTGGGAGTTGACGTTGTTGTAGTCGTAGATCTGGCGCGGCGGCATGACCTGCGGGATGCGAAGCGTCTTTTTCTCTACGTTGGAGCTGAGGTAGAGGTTTACCAGATCGGAGGCAGGGGTATTGGTGCGATCGTCATTTCTCAGGCCAGACTGCATGTAGAGCAGATCTGCGAGGGTCAGGTCGCCCCGACTGTCGTTGGCCCACTCTGGAATGTAGTCGGCAACTCGATCGTCTACGGACCCAATGTGGCCTTCCTCAATGGCAATCCCGATCAGCAGGGCCAGGATACTCTTGGCCATTGACATGGAGTTAGATAGAGAATCGGGGGAGTAGCCCTGCCAGTATTCCTCCAGCACCACCTGACCCCGGTGCAGCACAATCAGCGCCGTCGAATTTTGGGCTTGGGCAAAGCGGCTGGCCTCCTGCAGGGCAGCCGGGGAAAGGCTGAGGGCTTGAGCCCGGGGCAGGGGCCCTCCGCCTTGACCCGGCACTGGGGCCTGGGGCCGATACCAGATCGTAGAGGTAATTTCGGTTTTGGGGTAGGTTGCGGCTCTACTCCAAAATCGCCAGTCGGTCATTAGGGCTGCTCCTACCAGCGGCAGCAGCAGTAAGGAAGCAGCAGTGGAGGGTTTCAGGCGGGGTTTCATGCCTTTGTTGCGGTAGCCGTTTGCAGCCTATTTCTCTGACAGCGTTTGGCGGGCAGGGTTTCTACTGCACAGGCCAGCATAGCCACGCTTTTCAAAAGAAATAGAGTCAGCTCCAACCCAGGATAGCGGTTATTTCTCCCGCCAGCTTTAAGGGGCGAAAGGGCTTGGCTAAAACAGCGGCCACCTCTAAATCTTCAAACTCGGTCAGGCTGCTAGGCTGAGCCTTGGCAGTGACCATGATGACGGGAATGGGCTGAGTGGCGGCATCGGCTTTGAGCCGCTTGAGGGTGGCGCGCCCATCCATCTCAGGCATCATCATGTCGAGCAAGATGGTATCGGGGTGGCTGGCGGCAGCGACTTCGAGCGCTTCGGAGCCGGAACTGGCGGTCAGGATAGTCCAGTCGGTGCCCATCTCCAAAGCCATTTTGGTAATGGCGCGGATATCCTCTTCGTCATCAACGATCAAAATGCACTTAGTCATCGGCGCTGCTCGGGGTGTTGGTGATAGGTAGGGTGATGTGAAAGGTGCTGCCCTGACCCAGCTCACTTTCGGCCCAAATACGGCCTCCATGCTGCTGGACGATCTGGCGGCAGATGGCTAGCCCCAGGCCGGTGCCGCTTTTCTTGCGAGCATCGGAGGCATCGACCTGCTGAAAGCGCTCAAAAATTAGGTGCAGTTTTTCTGTGGGAATGCCTCGGCCTTGGTCCTTGACCTGGATGTGGAGGAAGGGGGAGAGGGGAGCCAGGGAGGCGGCAGGATCTACTGCGCCCCGTTCTACAGCGGCGCTTAACCAGACGCGGCTGCCAGGCTCAGAGAACTTGATGGCGTTGCTGAGCAGGTTGGTGAGAAGCTGGAGAATGCGATCGCAATCCACCCACACCTCTAGATCTACAGCCTCCACCTCAATCTGAACCTGAGCCGGCTCTGCCAACCCCTGCATTGCGGCCTGCGCCTGGTGCAGCAGGTCAGCCAGGCTGCACTGCTGCAGCTGTAGGGTAAGCTGACCCGACTTCATGCGCTCCAAATCAAGAATATCGTTGACCAGGCGAATCAGGCGCTCGGCATTGGCAATGGCAATTTGAATCAGCGTTTGCCCCTTCTCGGTCAGAGCACCCAGATGCCCGGTCGCTAACAGGTCTAGGGCACCGATGACAGAGTTCATGGGGGTGCGCAGTTCGTGGCTGACCAGAGAGATAAACTCATTTTCCAGGCGTTTACGCTCGGTGATGTCGTTGGCCACGGTCAGGGCACAGGGGCTGCCCGCCAAATCAATCAGCTCGACGGAGATTAGCAGCGTTCTGATCTCCCCCGACTTGGTGCGCAGGTCTACTTCACGATTGTGCAGTACGCCTGCTGCCGACAGCTCCGCTGCCCCCTCAGCCGTCGCTGTTGGGCTCAGCCCCAGCGGCAAATCTTCGGCCCGCTGACCGATGACCTCCTCTCGGGTATAGCCGCTCAGGCGCAGAAAGCTGGGATTGACCTCGATAAATTTACAGTCGGGCAGACTCGTCAGCGTGATGGGGTTGGGGCTAGAGCGAAAGGCTTTGGCAAACTTTTCCTCTGCCAGCTTGCGATCGCGGATCTCCTGCTGCAGCTGGGCATTTTGCTGCTGTAGCTGGCGCTGTAGCGATCGCAGCTGCAGGTGCGTCTCAATTCGGGCCAGCACCTCCTCTACCTGAAACGGCTTAGTGACATAATCGACCCCACCGACCTGAAACGCCTTGACTTTGTCCAGGGTTTCGCCCAGGGCACTGACAAAAATCACCGGGATGTCGCGCGTGCGATCGTCGGCCTTGAGCTGCTCACAGACCTCATAGCCGTTCATCTGCGGCATGTTCACATCTAGCAAAATCAAGTCAGGTGGGGCGGCCTGGGCTGCTCGCAGGGCTGTGCTGCCCTTGGTCACGCTGCGAACTTTGTAGTGCCGCTCCGTCAGCAGTTGGGAGAGCAGCTGCAGATTCTCGGGGGTATCGTCGATGGCCAGAATATCAGCCTGATAGGGTTTTGCTGCGGGTTCAGTCATCTGCAACACCCTCTGTCAACTCCAGCACGGCATCAAAATCAAACTGGTTGGCCAGAGCCCTCAGCTGGTTGGCCAGATTAGCCTGCGCGGGGGAAATTTGGCCAATTAGATGCTTCAACCAATCGGCATCGGCCTGAATGGCAGCCTGGCTAAGCTGCTCGATCCAAGTAGGGGGCATGACCTGTAGATCGGCGGGCTGCACCGGGCTCAGCGCACAGCTAGCGGCCTTGGGCGGCTCATCGACGTAGGCGTACTGCACCCCCAGGTGCTCGGCCATCTTCTCAAAGATGATCGATGTCCGAAAAGGTTTGTGGACAAAGTCATCGCACCCGGCGGCAAAGACTTCATTGCGCTGATCGTCAAAGGCACTGGCAGTAATCGCCAAAATCTTGCAGCGACAGGCAGCCGTTTGCTGCTCCAAAGCACGGATTTGGCGGGTCGCCGCATAGCCATCCATCACAGGCATTCGCATATCCATCCAGATCAGGTGAGGCCGCCAGTTCTGCCACTGGGCTACAGCTTCTTGCCCGTCTGCGGCGGTCTGGACAGCAAATCCCACCGACTGGAGCAGCTGCCTCAAGGGTTCCCGATTTTCGGCCCGATCGTCGACCACCAAAATGCGGTAATCGGGCTGACCGGGAGCCAGCCGCTGCACAACCCTACCCCGAGACGGCACCGGGATAGCGGCGGGGTCAGCCAGGGTGACGTCAATATCAAATTGAAAGCAGGTACCCTGTCCTACCGTGGTATTCACCGTAATCGTGCCGCCCATAAGCTGAACAAACTGCCGGGTAATGGCTAGCCCCAGGCCCGTACCGCCCTCACCAGGGACGTGGTTACGAGCCTGGACAAAGGGCTTAAACAGAATGGGCAGCACCTCCTGGGCAATACCGGGTCCTGTATCGGCCACCTCAAAGTTGAGGGTATGGCTGCTGCACAGGGCCGCCAGGTTAGCCGAAATCGGATCTAGGCATACGCTCAAAGACACCGTTCCAACTTCGGTAAATTTGATTGCGTTGCCCAGCAGATTAATCAGCACCTGGCGCAGCTTGCCCTCGTCTCCCACGATGTACTGGGGCACCTCAGGCGCAATTTCAATAGTCAGGGTAAGGTGCTTGGCTGCGGCCCGCACCTGAAACATTTCTCGCAGGCTTTGCAGCAGACTGTAAAGGTCAAAGGGGGCCGGATTGATCACTACCCGGCCTGCTTCAATTTTTGACATCTCCAGCACGTCGTTGATTAGGCTGAGCAGGTGTTCGCCGCTCTGGTTGATTACGCTCAAGGACTGGTGCTGCTGGTCTGAGAGGGTAGCATCTCGCGCCATCAGCTGGGTAAAGCCCAGGATGGCGTTCATGGGGGTGCGCAGTTCGTGGCTCATGTTGGCTAAAAACTGGCTCTTGGCCCGGTTGGCGGCTTCGGCAGCTTCCTTGGCCCGGTAGAGCTCTTCCTCCGTGCGCTTGCGTTCAATGGCAATGCCCGCCAGGTGGGCTGCCGTTTCTAGCAGCTGCCAATCTTCTTCAGAGGGGCTGTGGGGCCTGCTGTAGTAAAAGGCCAGGGTACCGAGAATTTGCCCATGGGCCCCGAAGATGGGCACAGACCAGCAGCTGCGCAGGTGATATTGGCAGGCCAGTTCTCGTTTATGGGCCCACAGGGGATCTGTAAGGACATCGGCAACGATCACGGGCGCTTTGCGGTAGACGGCGGTGCCGCAGCTGTCAGCGCAGGGCCCTACTTCCAGCCCATTCACCGTCCGTTTATAGGCTTCGGGCAGACGGGGTGCAATGCCGTAGTGCAGGCGTTTGCCGGAAGCATCTAAAAACAAAATCGACCCGGCTTTGCAGCGGGCCAGAGGCTCAAAGGCGTCGATTAGCAGGGTCAGCGTCTCGGCTAGGGGGGCACCGGCGGCAATTCGCTCCAGCACCTGCTTTTGGCTATCGAGCAGGGTTTCGGCCTGCTTGCGATCGCTAATGTCAAACATCACCCCGTCCAGCCACAGCAGCCGCCCCGCTGCATCAAAGATGCCCTGTCCCTTTTCATATACCCAGCGCACGCTGCCGTCGGCATGGGTCAGAGGGTACTCCAGAATGTAGGGCTGCCGTTCGGCCAGGGCGGTCTGAATGGTGGCCTTGACTTGAGCCGCATCGGCCAGGGAAATGTCATTGATGTTGCGGGCCTGATTATGAATGAAATCCGAGACGGGGTAGCCCGTAATTTGCTCAAAGGACTCACTGAGGAAGGTCAGCGTCCAGTTTTCGTCGTCGTGGCAGCGGTAGGCCGCACCAGGCAGGTTAGCAATCAGCGTTCTAAAGCGCTCCTCGCTTTCCCGCAGCTCTTTTTCGGCCTGCATTCGCTTTAGCTCGGCCCCAGCCCTGGCTGCGAAAATGCGCAGGATCAGCTCTCGGCCTGCATCGTCAAACATGGGCCGGTCATCTAACACAGCCAAATGACCCAGCATCTGACCAGCCGTATCGAGCAGCGGCGCACCCAGATAGCTCTCAGCCGTCATGCTCTGCAGACGAGGAGAGCGAGGAAAGTGGGTCTTCACCTGCTGGGGGT
>JACVRP010000027.1 GCA_014534385.1 Cyanobacteria bacterium Co-bin13 | reverse complement strand
GTTAAGACCCCCGGCAACTCCCTACGAACCCGGTCGGTAGACATGGACTTTCGCTACGATGCCGCTTTTGGTCTACCCAGCACAGAAGCTTATGGGCGACTAGTGGTGGACTGTATGTTGGGGGACCAAACTCTCTTTACACGGGCGGACGAAGTAGAAGCCTCGTGGCGCATTATGACCCCATTGCTAGAGGCCTGGGATGCTCCGGCTGCACCAGATGCGATCGCGCTCTATGAAGCCGGTACCTGGGGCCCAGTCGAGGCCGAGCTGCTGCTTAACAAAGAGGGTCGTCGCTGGCGGCGGTTCTAATCCAGGCTTTACCCTGATTGCCTTTCCAGGGTAAAGCTTCGGTAAAAGTCAATTCTTGACCCGTTCGATAGCATAGATCTAAGCAGGTCCTTAAGCCCCATCACGCTAGATCGCACTCTGCCTTCTGTTTATCACCTCCCTGGATCCCTATGACGACTACTCCCATCGTTGCGCTCCAAAAACCGAAGGACATTTCCCTTGATGAAATTGAAGCTGAGCTTCGCAATATTTGGCGGAACCAGGACACCGGTAGTACCGCTCCAGTGGCTACCCGGGCTAGCACCTTCAGTCTGGTGGTCTATGAGCCGGAGGAAATTCAGCAACTCCTGGCAGCCTTAGGGCTTTACTCAGGGGCTATCGATGGTATGCATGGTTCTCAAACCCGAGATGCCATTCGGCAGGCCCAAATCAAATACGATCTGCGGGTTACCGGACGAGTCGGCCCCCGAACTCTAGAGCGCCTGCGGGAAGAATATGCCAAGTTGCCCCCAGAGCAGCGGCAGTTTACCAACATGGACATTCGGGGCTTTACGCTAAATGATGCGATCGCAGCCCAAAACCCCTGCCGCGTTATCACCCTCAGCCCCATCCTAGGGGAAGATACTGGCGTGACTGCCCAAGTCTCGGCCTACTGCCCAGTGCAGAAGCGTAATGCCAGCAACCTGATCTGCTGTGAGTACATCACTCTGCGGGGTACTAAGGCGGCCCTAGATCGGGTGGCCGAGCTGGTGTCTTCGCTAGTCATTGGAGATCTGCCCAAGTTTGTTTGGTGGAGAGCCACACCCAATCCGGAACAGGCTCTGTTTCAGAAGCTGGCCCGCTCCTCAAACTGCATCATCGTAGACTCCAGCTTCTTTAGCGACGCCGAATCAGAACTGCGCAAAATGCAGGATCTGGTAGAGGACGGTACCTTTATCGCCGATTTGAACTGGCACCGCCTGGCTCCCTGGCAAGAGCTAACCGCCGCCGCCTTTGACCCTCCTGAGCGGCGCGAATCTCTCAATGACGTCGATCAGGTCAGCATTGACTATGAACAGGGCAACGCGGCTCAAGCCTTTATGTACTTGGGTTGGCTGGCCGGCCGTTTGGAATGGCAGCCCAAATCCTATGTAAGAGAGGGCGGCGACTACGACATTCGTAAAATCATGTTCACGAACCCGAGTGGGCGGGAGATTGAAGCTGAGCTAGCAGCTATTCCGGTGGCTGACTGGGGCGAAATCGTAGGGGACTTGACCGGGCTGCGCGTGACCTCCACCAACCCCGACGCCAACTGCTGCACCATTCTCTGCTCTGAAACCACAGGCTGCATGCGGATGGAGGCAGGCGGCGGCGCTCAATCTTGCCAGGTGGAGCAGGTAACCGCGCTCTCTGATCAAAAGGCTGACTTTATGCTGGGCCAACAGCTCCAGCGCTGGGGTGAAGATGTGCTCTACGAAGAGAGCCTAGCTGCCACTACGCAGATTCTTCACCTACTGTAGAGCTCTGTTGAAGGACGTTCTGCCGTTATCTGAAGTTAATCTTTGGGCCTGTAGAGATGCGTTAGCTGCGTCTCTACAGGTATTTTTTTGGGATAGTGGTAAATTAGCTGTCTTCGGGCTGCTGTAGAGGCAGTTTCTCCAGTTCGGGCAGCTGGATTTCCTGGACCATGGGTTCGGCCGTAGGTTCTGGCAGGGCCACTAGCTCCTTCTCCTTGTCTTCCAGGTTGAGCGGCAGGCGGATGGGCTGCTCAGGCTCAAGTTCTTCAGCCATTTGAGGTAGAGACTGTTCTAGCTCATCCAGGGGTCGGGGAATGACCATGACCGCATGCAGCTCTCCAATGCGCTCGGCTTCGTGGATACCGGCTTCGATTGCGATCGCAACATTGGGCAGCGATCCCCGAATAATGATCGTACAGAGGCCATCGCCAATGGTTTCGTGGGCTACCAGAGTTACCTCAGCCGACTTGGTCATAGCATCGGCAGCCCCTACCATTGCCGGAAAGCCGCGAGTTTCGAGTAGACCAATGGCCTGGTTGCTGCTGCGGCCTCGGCCCACCTTAGTTAGTTCATCTAGCTTGGCGCAGATTGGCAGCACTGCTTCCAGATTGGGTAGCGGTCGGGGGATCACGGTTGAGGAGACGTATTCGCCAAATTTTGCAGCGGTTTCGACTCCCACAGCAACGGCCATGCGAACATCAGCCACGCCACCCCGCACCACAGCTGTACACTGACCGCCGCCAGTTTTTTCGTAGCCCACTAAAAAGACATCTGCCGACTTGAGCATGGCATCGGCGGTGCCGACTACGGCCGGAAAGCTCTCGGTCGAAACTAGGCCTAGGGCGGCCCCTTGCAGCTTGGCCAGTCGATGTCCCCGATCCAGGTTAGGCGGTGAAGCCAGCTTGAGCTCTTGCTTGGCTGCAGCCTGTTTAGTCAAGGCCAATTTAAAATCAGATTGCATAGGTCGAGCCTCTCCTGGATCAGGTCCGCACTTTCATTCTATTCGCTTCTCGGTGAGGAAGTGTCTAAAGCCTGACGGTGAGGAAACAGGGTATTGAGCAGCAGCTGTACCTGCTCCCGGCCATAGACGTAGGAAAGGCCCGAACCGCCTGAATTCTGGCCGTTATTGTGCCCGTTGCTGTGGCTATTACCGTGGCCATTGCTGTGGCCATTATTTTCAATCGTAGCTTGTGCCTCTAAAGCCTCTGCCCCAGTCGCTGCTGCGTCTAAACTGACCTCATCAGGCGATTCTGGCGATTCTGTTGATTCTGGTGAGGCTGACGAAGAACGGCTGTAATCGCCGACCAGCGACCGGGGAGCCACCACAGATCGGGGCGACAGCTGAGGGTTGATCAGCGTACTGCCTGACCCAATGCAGGCCTGTGCTCCGATCCGCCCCCAGCCCACAATCAAAACGCCGCTGCCTAGGTTAGCCTCTGGCTCGATAATCAAATCGCCCTGGCGGACATGAATCACTACTTCGGCTCCTAGGCAGGCTCCTTGGGCAATGACCAGGCGGCTGCCCGGCTCTGCTGTCAAAATGGCCCCGGGTGCGATCGCAACCTCCCCAGCAATTTCCACGTCTCCATAGACGTAATAGGCAGGTTGCAAATTGGCATCCGGGGTCATCGAAAGCATTAACCGAGTTTCAAGCTAGGGGCGCTGAATGGTGGTCTCAAGGACCCGTCGCTTCGCCTGCGGATCAATGCCCACCAGACGCACGTAGTTACCGCTGTGCTCTCGCAGCTGCGCTTCCACTGCCGCCAGCACATCGCCCGTCTGACGACCCTGTACAGGGGCTGCCGTCTGCCAGGCCCCGCTGCGATAGCGGCGCACATCGGCAAACTCCAGGCTAATCTTGTAGCCCTGGTTAATCAGCTGTTGAACTTGCTGCGTCAGGTCAGAAGATAGGCTCTTGCTGCCAGCAGAACCATTGCTTTGGGCATTGACCGGCTGCTTAGCCGGCCCAGAGGAGGGAGTATATGACGGCTGGCTGGCAACAGCGGCGGGCCGAGCCCCAGGGCGCTGGATCGTTACCGGAGCTAGACGGTTCTTGTTCTTCGGATCGATGCCGAAAATTCGCACGTAGTCCTCGGGATGTTCGGCTAGACATTTTTGCAGGGCCGACACGGCTTCCGACTCACGGCCGGCCTGAATCGGTGAGCAGCTCTGCCAAACCCCGCTGCGGAAGTGGCGGGTATCGGCATACTCAATTCCGACCCGATAGCCCTGGCTTACCAGCTGTCGCACTATCTGCGTGGCTTCTGTAGCAGTAGTCCCCGAAGAGGCTTGAGTTTTGGTCCCGCTTGAGGGAGTGCCTCCCTGGCTGCCGCCCTGAGGCGCTTTGTCGTCAGGCCGCTGAATGGTCACCGGAGCTACCCGATTTTTCGCCTTTGGATCAATTCCAAACATGCGAACATACTCCCCAACATGCTCATTCAGGCAGGCTTGTAGGGCCGAGAGTACATCAGGTTCGCGATTAGACTGAATGGGCGAGCAGGTTTGCCAAACACCGCTGCGGTAGCGGCGAGGATCGGTGTGCTCAGTTCCGATCTTGTAGCCCTGCCCCAAAAGCTGCCGGACCTGCTGTACCAACTGGGGGTTAAGACCATTGGCGCTCGCATAACCACTGGGAGCTGCATGCCCATTTCGGCTGCTGGTAGCCCCTGCAACCGTAGTAGGCGCGACGGCTGTAGTGCCAATGTGAAAGGGCTTACCGTCAGCATGCTGAATCGTGACAGGCGCAATCCGACGCTTAGCCACCGGATCAACGCCAAACATCCGCACGTACTCGCCACCATGCTCAGCCAAACACGCATCCAAAGCCGCCAAGACATCGGCTTCGCGGTTGGACTGGATGGGCGGGCAGGTTTGCCAAACACCGCTGCGGTAGCGGCGCATATCTGCGTGCTCGATCCCGATCTGGTAGCCCTGATTCAGATATTGCCGAACTTGCTGAACAATTTCAGGGGTTAAGCGTTGACTTTGCATTGTATTCAATCCATCGCGTTCATTTGACTGCCTGACAGGAGCCTGGCTGGGTGAAACTTTGCCGACAGGGGGGGACTGGCGGGTGGCCCACGGCTGGGCCGAAGTGGGCCGATTAAATTCTGTGGCGGCCACCTCTGGGTGGGTGAAGCGGCGGCTCTCATGCATGCCCATAATTTCCTGGGCCAGTTCTAGATCAGCAGGCTGCACATCTGGCAATTGGTCTGCCTGATCCTGGTGAGTCACCACCATGCCCGACGGCACCAACTTCCCGGGCGGCACCTCTACATCCTGGACCAAGGCATGCATCATGACGACACAGCCTTTACCAAGTCGGGCATTAAAAAGAGTAGAGCGAAAACCGACAAAGCAGCCCTCGCCAACATAAGCAGGGCCGTGAATGAGGGCCTTGTGGGTAACCGAGGCTCCTGCGCCAATCCAGACCGAGTAGACAGCCTGATCGTCTCCCAGCACTCGCCCCTGGCCTAATCCGTGAATGACGGCCCCGTCTTGAATGGCTGCCCCCTCTCCAATAAAAAAGGGAGCACCCCCATCGGCTCGAACCGATGCACCGGGCGCAATCAACACGTTGGCCTCAACCCGAACTGACCCAACGACTTGGGCCAAGGGATGAAGGTATGCAGAAGGATGAATCTGAGGCTCAGCTAGATCCGAAAAACGGGGGGTCGGGGGAGCCGCAACTGGGCGGGCGACCATCAACCAAATCCTCCAACAAATTAGAATGACCCACTGCTCTCACAGAGAGGGCCGACAAGTTAAGTAGCTCTAGCTTAAGAACGGCGACCAGACCAATGAACTGGAAATGCCCGCTTATCTGTGGACGCACAGAGGCACGTCCACAGGTAGGGCCAACACCGTTGTCTAAAAAGAAGCGTGGCGGTTTTGACTAGTTCGAATTGACGAGGAGCGCTGCGCTAGCAGAACTGCCTAACTAAAGTCTTCCCGCTTGTTGTAAAGGTTGCCGCTGTCTAAGGACACCGTATCGACAATGGCTACCACAGTGGCATCCACAGGTCGGTCGGTGTACCCTTCATGCTGCCGAGAACCACTGCCCCGGCTAATGAGGACCCACTCTCCTGAGCCTGCCCCCACAACATCAGCTGCTACCTCATAATCTGGCAGGAGTTCGCCAGTTTCGCTGATCAGCTGAACTAGTAAAAGTTTCACACCTCTCAGGCTCGGTTCTTTGACGGTGCTAACCACGGTGCCGCGAACCTTCGCCAAGAGCATTTAGCTTCTCCCTAACGACCGTAGGGGCGGATGCCGCTTACGCTCTCCCGGAATTGTTCAACAGCTTCGGTGTACCGGATGGGCAGTACAAACTCCAGGTTTTCGTGGGGACGGGCAATGATGTGGGTAGACAGCACCTGTCCTCCATTCACCCGCTTAACGTTCTCAATGCCTGCAGCAACGGAAGCCTGAACTTCGGATACATCGCCACGAACAATTACGGTGACGCGACCGCTACCGATCTTTTCGTAGCCTACCAGGGTCACCCGAGCGGCTTTTACCATTGCGTCTGCAGCTTCCACGACAGCGGGGAAACCTAGGGTCTCAACCATTCCAACTGCGATCGCCATTTGAAAAATTCCTCTTTACTATTAGTGAAGCGAGTGATGACGGACTGATATAGACGAGCCGCCTGCAAGCAATTTAGCGTACAACTGAGCAATATCTACCGATTTAAAAGCGGCTGACCCCTTCAGTTGAGCCTTGAAACCTAGGATCGAAACTGTTCAACCGCCTCGGTATAGCGAATGGGCAGAACAAATTCCAGGTTTTCATGGGGGCGAGCAATGATGTGAGTAGAGAGCACCTCGCCTCCATTCACCCGCTTGGCAGATTCAACGCCTGCAGCAACCGAGGCTTGGACTTCAGACACGTCTCCACGGACAATCACAGTGACCCGACCACTGCCGATCTTCTCATAACCAACTAAGGTTACACGAGCTGCTTTAACCATGGCATCAGCAGCTTCTACAACGGCAGGGAAACCCAGGGTCTCAATCATTCCAACAGCAATGGGCATCGTCGTAATCTCCTCAATCAAGCAGACCTAATGATGAACCATTACTGACAGCAATTTAGCGCTTTTGAGGCACGAAAACAGGCATCTCGAGATTTAACGAGACGGACTTCTGCTGTCAATAAAAATTCAAAGAAAAAGCCTGGAAAACTCCTATCGTAAAAATAAGCATAGGTGTTGATGGGTGCCTTTTGCAATATAAGTCGCAATGATTGTTGCTAATATTTAGCATTATTAAAACTAATGTCGATTTATTGGGTAAATCGCTAAATATCTTTGAACTCGCCTAAGTGAGCGCTCACTTAGCTGCTTGACCTCTATCTCTAAAAGGATGTGCTCGGCGCAAAGTTCTGCCTCTTACTCTGCCTCTTCAAAGGAGCGTGATCAAGCGGTTTCAGAGGATGCAGCGGATCAGGTAGGATAAAAATAGTATTAATTTTTTGGGTAATCTTGATTGACTGTTACGATGCCTGAGTACCCCCAAAGCTCCTTTGAACCTGGCTGCTCAACTGCCGTTGCCCTGGGTCTGAGGTGAGCTGATTTTGGTGTACCTAGAATTCCTAACGGTTGGGTAGCTGGCGGCCCTTTTCGTAGACTGCCTGAGGGGTCTAGTTAGCTGATTTGATCGCCTTTAGTAGGCAGAGAAGTATTCTGTCTTGTTGTCAAGGGTCCTGGAAATGGCTCAGTTTTTGATCGAGACGAGTTGGTTACTGCCGGTTTACGGGTTGATTGGTGCGATCGCATCGCTGCCTTGGTCAACCGGCTGGGTGCGGCGTACTGGCCCTCGTCCGGCGGCATATCTCAACATTTTCATGACTTTGGTGGCCTTTGCTCACGGCATGGCCATCTTTCGCAGCATCTGGAACCAGGGAACGCAGCAGCTGATTTTTACCTGGTTTGAGGCAGCCGATCTAAAGCTGACGTTTGCCCTCGATCTCTCCGTGGTCAACATGGGGGCACTGGAGCTGATCGCTGGGCTGAGCCTGCTGGCTCAGGTGTATGCCTTGGGCTACATGGAGAAAGACTGGGCGCTGGCGCGCTTCTTCTCGCTGATGGGCTTTTTTGAGGGAGCCATGAGCGGAATTGTGCTGAGCGGCTCTTTGTTTTTGTCCTACTCGCTGCTAGAAATTCTGACCCTCTCTACCTATCTTTTTGTGGGCTTTTGGTACGCCCAACCCCTGGTTGTGACGGCAGCCCGAGACGCCTTTTTAACCAAGCGCATTGGCGACGTGCTGCTGCTGATGGGGCTGATTGCTCTGTCTGCCTTTGCGGGCAGCCTCAACTTCGATGACCTCTATGAGTGGGTAAAAACTGCTGATCTGGCCCCGCTGACCGCAACGCTGCTGGGGCTGGCTCTAATTGCGGGTCCCACAGGCAAGTGCGCTCAGTTTCCCCTGCACCTGTGGCTGGATGAAGCAATGGAAGGCCCCAGCCCAGCCTCAATTTTGCGGAACTCTGTTGTCGTTATGTGCGGGGCTTATGTCCTGATTCGGCTGCAGCCGGTGGTTGTGCTGTCGCCGGTTGCTCTGCAGTCGCTGGTGGCTATTGGGGCTGTGACCGCAGTGGGAGCCTCGCTGGTTGCCATTGCTCAAATTGACCTAAAGCGGACCCTCTCCTACACAACCAGCGCCTATTTGGGTCTGGTCTTTATTGCTGTGGGAACCGAGTGGCCTGGGGTAGCGCTGATGCTGCTGTTTACCCATGCGATCGCAAAAGCCCTGCTCTTCATGTCTGTTGGCTCTATCATCCTGACGGCCAGCGGCCAGAACGTGACCGAATTGGGTGGTCTGGCCCGCAAGATGCCAGCCACGACCCTAGCCTTTGTGGCTGGGGCATTGGGCATGGTGAGTGTGCTGCCGCTGGGCTGCTTCTGGGCCATGCGGCTGGGCATGGATTTTCTCTGGGGCGACCACCCGCTGCTGGTTGCCGTATTTTTGCTGGTCAACGGGCTGACGGCTCTCAACCTGACGCGGTTGTTTCGTCTGGTTTTTCTGGGGCCGGCCCAGCCCAAGACGCGGCGTGCGCCTGAAGTGGCCTGGCCGATGGCGGTTCCCATGGTCGCGCTCTCGATCACGACCCTGTTGCTGCCCGTGGTGATGCAGCAGATGTCGCTACTGCCGCCCTGGCGCTACATCAATCCTCCCGCGACTGCTTTGCTAGTTGTCTCTGGCCTGGTGGGAATGGGGTTAGGGATCTGGGTGCCGCTCTCCAAAACGCTCATCCGTTCGCTCAATCGGCCTGTTCGCATATTGCAGGATCTTTTGGCCTACGACTTCTATACGGAGCGGCTTTACCGGGTGACCGTTGTGCTGCTGGTCAGCTCGATGGCTCGCTTTAGCAACTGGTTTGACCGCTATATCGTCGATGGCCTGGTCAACGCTGTGGGTTTGGTGTCTCTGCTCAGCGGCGAGAGCTTGAAATACAGCATTTCCGGCCAGTCTCAGCTCTATCTCCTGACGATCATTACGGGCGTGAGCCTGTTGGGAATTTTCATGACTTGGTCACTTTGGTAGGTGAGTAGCCGTATCTATGCTGAGTGCTCTGCTTCTGATTCCAATTGTTGGGGCTATTGCGATTATTCTCTGGCCCGGAGAGCTGAAGGCTGCCCAGGCGCGGGCGGCGTCTATGATCATCTTGGCCGCTAGCCTGGTTTGGGTGGCGCTGCTGGCTAGCCGATTTGATGTCCACGGTTCAGGCATGCAGTTTGAGGAGGCGCTGGCCTGGATAGAGCCTCTGGGCCTAACCTACAAACTGGGCCTAGACGGGCTTTCTCTGCCGCTGCTGGCGATCAACAGCTTGCTCAGTCTGGTCGCTATCTATGCGACTTCTATCACCATTCACCGGCCCCGACTGTACTTTGCGCTCATGCTGCTGATCAACGGGGCCGTGGCTGGGGCCTTTCTGTCAGAGAATCTGCTGCTGTTTTTTCTCTTCTATGAGCTGGAGCTGATTCCGCTGTACCTACTGATTGCTATCTGGGGTGGGGCGAGGCGAGGCTATGCCGCCACAAAATTTTTGATCTACACCGCCCTCTCCGGCATTTTGATTCTGGGGGCCTTTTTGGGCCTGACCTGGCTCTCTGGCAGCAGCAGCTTTGACTTTGACCCCAGCATGGCCCAAACCCTCACCCTCACTGAGCAGACCGTGCTGCTGGTGACGCTCCTGATTGGGTTTGGCATTAAGGTGCCGCTGTTTCCTTTCCACACCTGGCTGCCCGATGCCCACGTCGAGGCTTCGACGCCGGTTTCGGTTTTGCTGGCCGGAGTACTCCTGAAGCTGGGCACCTACGGACTGCTGCGCTTTGGCTTTGGCCTGTTTCCGGAGGCCTGGTTTAGTATTGCGCCGTGGCTGGCTTCTTGGGCTGTGGTCAGCGTACTTTACGGTTCGCTGGCGGCCATTTCTCAGACCGATATGAAGAAGATGGTGGCCTACAGTTCCGTTGGCCACATGGGCTATGTGCTGCTGGCGGCTGCCGCTGCCACGCCTTTGAGCATTTTGGGGGCTGTGCTGCAGATGATTAGCCACGGTCTAATTTCAGCCCTGCTGTTTCTGCTGGTGGGCGTGGTTTACAAAAAAACCGGCACGCGGGATTTGACCGTGCTGCGGGGGCTGCTCAACCCAGAGCGGGGGCTGCCGATCATTGGCTCACTGATGATTTTGGGTGTGATGGCCAGTGCCGGTATCCCAGGCATGGTGGGCTTTATCTCTGAATTTCTGGTGTTTCGGGGCAGCTTTACGGCCTTTAGCACGCAGACTTTGCTGTGTATGTTGGGCTCGGGTCTGACCTCGGTTTACTTTCTGCTGCTAGTGAATCGGTCCTTTTTTGGGCGGCTTGCGATCGCACCCCCGACCGCCACTCCCCAGCCCGATGTCAACCTGCCGCCTGTTGCCTGGTCGGATCGGTTTCCGGCGGTGGTGCTGGCCCTAATTATTTTGGCCCTAGGGTTGCAGCCAGCCTGGATGACGCGCTGGAGCGAGAACACTACGCTGGCCCTGCACCAGCCCTACAGCGTCGTTGCGCAGCTGCCGCGCCAACAGGTTTCCCAGCTGCCCCTATCGGTTTCTTGCTCTGATACTGCTGATGAGGTCTGCCAGCCATGATCACCCATCCTGCATCGGTCGATGCCGACATTCACCCACTGGAGTCGTTTGTGGAGCGGCTCCTTCAGGGAGATGCCCTGCTGCCCGACACCGAAACCAACGTGCTTGAGGTTGTCGGCATTCTCAAGAGCTACGGGGTTGTGCTGGATGCCTACTCAGTCAACCTCTGCTACATGGCCGACCACCAGTTTCTGGTGCTCTTTCCCTTTTTTAAGTACTTCAACGGCGAAGTGACCCTGCAAAAGCTGCTGAAGTTCTGGTGGCACGATCGCATCAACTATGAGTACGCTGAATACTGCATGCGGACGATGCTCTGGCATGGCGGTGGCGGTCTCGATGCTTACCTCGACTCCCCTGACTTTGCCCAGCGCTGCGAAGCTGCCGTGCAGGCCAAGACCAGGCACAACCCGCCGATTCGCCTGCTGCATAAGCTGTGCCCTGATTTCCTGCCTGAGCAGGTGCGAATGCTGGCCTATACCAGTGCTTTGGGCCAGTTTTGGCGGGTGATGAGCGATATGTTCATTGACCTGTCTGACCGCTACGACCGGGGCGAAGTCCGCACCATTCCTGATGTGGTAGACCATATCAAGGCTGGGCTGGTGGCTGCTGCTGCTAACCCCATCACCTACTCGGTGGTGCTCGATGGCCAGGCTTACGACCTGCTGCCCGCGTCGGCCGGTTTGACCTTCTTGATGGACGCCGCCGTTCCCTATGTAGAAGCGGTCTTTTTTCGGGGCACCCCTTTTCTGGGAACGGTTTCCTATAATGCTCAGGCCGGGCAAATTCCCGAGGAACAGAATCGCTTTGAGTATGGAGCGCTCTATGCTGACCCGCTGCCCGTTGGGGGAGCCGGCATTCCACCGACCCTGCTGATGCAGGACATGCGCCACTTTTTGCCCGAATATCTGCACGACTTTTACCGCCAGAGCCTGCGCGGTGAAGATGATCTTCGGGTGCAGGTTTGCCAGAGCTTTCAAAAGTCGATGTTTTGCGTGACCACAGCGGCAATTTTAGGGCTCATGCCTCACCCGGCAGACACGCAAAACCCCGCCGAGCAGCAGGTGAACCGCGACTATCTGCTCAGCTGGATGAATCGGTTTACCACCTCCCGCCTGCCTGTGGTTCAGCTAGGATAGGCCGCTTTACCTCAATGCTTAAGCATTCAGTAGGGCGAGTAGGTCGGCTTCGGACAAGATAGCGATGCCCAGAGTTTCGGCTTTGGTGAGCTTAGAACCTGCCTCTTCCCCGGCAACGACGTAGCTCGTCTTTTTGCTGACTGAACTAGTTACTTTGCCGCCTGCCTGCTCAATCAGGGCTTGGGCTTCGTTGCGGGAGAGGGTGGGCAGGGTGCCGGTTAGCACAAAGGTTTTTCCGGCCAGGGGCCGAGGAGCGGATTGGCGCTGGGCGATCGCATCTGCATCTGCTGCTAGCTGTAGCCCCTCGACCTTGAGCCGTTCGATTAGCGTTTGGTTGGCAGGCAGCTGAAACCAGCTATAAACAGAGCGGGCGATCTCAGGGCCAATGCCGTAAACGGCTGCGATCGCATCTGGTTCAGCCGCCGCCAACTCATCTACTGTGAGAAAGTTTTCCGCCAGTGTTTGAGCATTGACGCTGCCGACGTGGCGAATGCCCAGGCCATAGAGTACGCGAGGCCAGGGCTGGGATTTGGAGGTTGCGATCGCATCCACCAGCTTTTGAGCTAGCTGCTGGCCCATGCGCTCTAGGGGCAGCAGCGTGTCCACCGTCAGGTCGTATAGATCGGCAACCGAGTGCACCAGACCTCGCTCGGCCAGCTGCACGATCCACTTTTCGCCCAACCCAGCGATATCAAGGGCGTTGCGGCTGGCCCAGTGAATAATTGCCCCCTGCACAATTGCCGGACAGGAGCTGTTAATGCAGCGAGTGACGGCCTCACCCTCTGGCTTTACCAGGGGTTGGCTGCATTCGGGGCAGCCGCTGGGCATTTGTGCCAGCGCTGCCTCGGCTGGCCTGAGTTCGCTCAGCACCCGCACCACCTCTGGGATAATCTCCCCAGCCTTACGAATGATCACCGTATCGCCAGCATGGATATCCAGCTCCGCCATGCGATCAGCGTTGTGCAGCGTTGCTCGCGCCACCGTCGTGCCCGCTACCTGCACCGGGCGCAGCTCGGCCACGGGGGTCACTGCCCCAGTGCGCCCCACCTGAAAGCTGACCTGCTCCAGCACCGTAGGCACTTCCTCCGCCGGATATTTCAGGGCCACTGCCCAGCGGGGAAACTTTTGGGTAAAGCCCAAGCGCCGCTGCAGATCAAAGTCATTTAGCTTCACCACCACCCCATCGGTCATATAGGGCAGCTGCAGCCGCTCAGTATTCCACTGGTCGTAAAACTCACCCACTTCCTGGGCAGAGCGGCACAGCTGGCAGTTGGGGTTGACCTTAAAGCCCATCTCTTGAAGTTGTTGGAGGGCCTGCCATTGGGAGGTAGGGGGGCAGAGGAGCGGGGGAGCGGGGGAGTTAGGAACAGCTTTAGGCTCTGCCTGCCCGCCTGCCCCTTTGCCCCCTTGCTTCTCTGCCTCTTTCCTCTCTGGTACCTGTAGCGTGTAAGCAAAAAAATCTAGCTTACGCTCTGCTACCTTGCGCGAATCAAGCTGGCGCAGAGTGCCTGCTGCGGCGTTGCGGGGATTGGCGAAGCGGGCTTCTCCCTTGGCCTGACGTTCCTCATTGATCTGCTCGAAGACATTCAGGGGGAGAAAGGCTTCTCCACGTACCTCGACGATTGGGGGCGGATTTTCCAGGGCCAGCCGCAGGGGAATGGAGCGAATGGTCCTCACGTTTTGAGTAATGTCTTCTCCCTCGACCCCATCTCCTCGGGTTGCGCCCCGCACCAGCAGGCCATTTTCGTAAGTTAGGGCCAGAGCTGAGCCGTCAATCTTGAGTTCTGCCACGTAGCCGACCTCCCCTGCCTGGGGCTCTAGCCGCCGCCAGCGATCTTCCCCAACCTGAAATTCGCTCAGGTCAAATGCATTTTCCAGGCTGTAGAGGGGAATATTGTGGCGGACAGAGGTGAATTGGGTGGCGGGTTTTTCGCCAACGCGCTGGGTTGGGCTGTCGGGGGCCACCAGTTCCGGGTGGGCCGTCTCTAGATCCTGCAGTTCCCGATACAGCCGGTCATACACCTCATCGGGCAGGATGGGATCGTCGAGAACGTAGTAGGCATAGCTGGCTTTTTGCAGCTGCGATCGCAGCTCCAGCACCCGCGTTTCTAAGCTCTGGCGGGAAGGTTGACCCGTCGAAGTCCCCATGAATCGTGTCCGATGGCTGTTGAGTTAAATCGTTCAGAGGTTAGTGTAACGCTGTTTGTTTGGAGATGGATTTTAGCCAGAATTCAAAAACCGCTAGCTCTTATACAAAATGTCAGCGCGATTTTCTCAATCCTTAGAAGGACGAGTAGAGTAGTTGTCATCTACCTAGGGGAGCGATATCGCCAGCTATATAACAGTAAGCGGCAGTGAGAGCTACAGAGCTGACGGTGATAGCTGCCATTCTGCTTCGCTCCCCTAACGAGTCTCTAGCCCTAAGGGGCATTGTCTTCCTACCCCAACCACACTTTCAATTCAGGAGCCTGTTTGAACATGAGCAATCGGAAAAGGCCATTTCATTTGTCCCGCCGTCAGGTTGTCCGGGGACTGTTGGCGACGACGGCCTTTGGTCTGACAGCTAAGCTGAACACTGGCTGTGCCAGCCAGTCCGGCAGTGCTGGGACGGCTGGCGGTAGCGCCGAAGACTTAATTGTGGGCTTTATTTACGTTGGTCCGAAGGATGACTACGGCTACAACCAGGCTCATGCGGAAGGCGCAGCGGCCATGGCTGCCAACGTGTCCGGTATCCGCATCGTGGAGGAGGCCAGCGTTCCCGAAACAACTGCCGTGGCTGAAACCATGCGGAACATGATCGAAATCGACGGAGCGAAGGTGCTCTTTCCCACCTCCTTTGGCTACTTCGACCCCTACATCCTAGAACTGGCCCGGGAGTTTCCTGACGTGCAGTTTTTCCATGCTGGCGGCCTTTACCAAGACGGTATGCCCGAAAACGTCGGCAGCTACTTTGGCTATATTGACGAAGCTCAGTACGTCGCGGGCATTGTTGCAGGCAGCACCAGCAAGACCGGCAGGTTGGGCTTTGTGGCGGCCAAGCCCATTCCCCAGGTGCTCCGCAACATCAATGCCTATACCCTGGGAGCTAAGTCAGTTAACCCAGAGGCAACTACTCAGGTGATCTTTACAGGCGACTGGGCGCTGCCGGTCCGAGAGGCGGAAGCGACCAACAGCATGGCTGACCAGGGCATTGACGTGGTTACCTGCCACGTAGACAGCCCCAAGGTGGTGATTGAGACGGCGGAGCGGCGGGGAATTTTCTCTACTGGTTACCACGCTAATCAGAGCAACCTGGCTCCCAAGGGCTACCTAACTGGAGCTGAGTGGGACTGGTCTAGCATCTACACCCAGCTCGGCCAGCAGTTTACTGAGGGCAAGACCCTGATGAGCGGCGATATCCCCAACGTTTTGCGGGGCGGGATGGCCGAAAAATTCTGTAAGATGTCGCCCTATGGGGACGCGGTCAGCGCCGATGCCAGAAGCGCTGCAGACGCCGCCATGGCTGAGCTGAATAATGGCGATCCGGTGATCTATGCTGGGCCGCTCAAGAGCAATGATGGCAAGGATATTTTGCCTGCCGGTCAGAATTACAAGCAGACCGACATTGAGCTAGAGAAGATGGACTATCTCATCGAAGGGGTGAGAGGCTCTATCGGCAGCTAAGCTGGCTGTGCCTGTCGAGGCGGGGCTTGACTTCGTCTCGACAAGAGGTTTTTGTTTGTCGGCTCTTTTCCCTAACTCCCCAACCCATGCTGATATCCCAACCCTGGCGGCGATCTGCGGAGGCAGTAGTCATTCCGATCGCAGCTATTCTGGCCGCGCTGCTAATTTTCGGTATTTTTTGTGCGATCGCAGGGGCCAACCCCTTTGGCGTCTACGGCTCTATCTATAAGGCCGCCTTTGGCAGCTGGAGCGCCTGGCAAAATACCCTGATTCGAGCTGCGCCGCTGATGCTGACGGCGCTCTGCACAGCTCTGCCTGCTCGTCTGGGCCTGGTGATTATCGGGAATGAGGGGGCGCTGGTCATGGGCGGCCTGGCAGCACTCGTGGTCGGCCTGACGGTCAACACCGCTCTGCCGCCGCTGCTGGTGCAGGTCGCGATGGCTTTGGGCGGCATTGTGGCCGGGGGGCTGTGGATCATGCTGGCGGGGGCGCTGCGGTATTATCGGGGCGTCAATGAGACGATCAGCAGCCTGCTGCTGAACTACATTGCGATCGCATTTATGAACCACTTGGTCGAAGGCCCCCTGCGCGACCCCAACTTTGTCACCAAGCCCTCCAGCTTTGAGCTAGCCCAGGCTAACTGGCTGGGCACGCTGCCCGCCACCCGTGTCCATTTCGGCCTGCTCTACGGCCTGGTGGCCTGCATCATTGCCTACCTGCTGATTCAGCGCACCACCTTTGGCTTTGCCGCCCGCACGGCCGGGGGCAACATTCGCGCCGCTCGCATCGCCGGTCTGCCTGTGGGCAGGCTGACATTGGCGATCTGCTTTTTGGCTGGCTCCTGCGCCGGTCTAGCTGGCATGGTCGAAATTGCGGCCGTACAGCGGCGCATCAACGAATCGATCGTGTCTAACTACGGCTACTCAGGCATTTTGGTGGCCTTTGTGTCGCGGCACAACCCGCTGGCAACGGTGCTGGTGGCGGTGATGCTGGGCGGTATTTTGGCCAGCGGCGGCATCCTGCAGCGATCGCACGGACTGCCCGATGCAACCGTACTGGTCTTCCAGGGAATTGTCTTTCTCTGCGTTCTCTTCAGCGACTCCCTCTACGGACGGCTCTCCTTCTTTCAAGAGCAAACGGTTGTGCAGCCCAAGGGTACCGCCGTCGCCTAGCCCGTTCTTCAGCCCCGTGTTCAGCCCCGTTTAAAGCTGATCCTGGCTCTTTTAAAACAGGGATTGGCTGGCTAATTCTAACTTTCAAGCTAATCCTAACTTTCAATACCTTGTACTCGGTTTAACTATGGCAGCAGAAGCACTTGGCTGGTGGGGCGTTCCCCTTGGGATTTTGGCAGGTACCCTGCGAGGCAGCGCCCCGTTTCTCTTTGTTAGCCTAGGCGAGTGCCTGACCGAAAAAAGCGGCAAGATTAACCTGGGCCTAGAGGGCACGCTGCTGATGGGGGCGATGAGCGCCTACGGCGTGTCTTTTCTGACTCAAGGCTGGGCCGGGCCAGTCTTGGCCCCCTGGCTGGGGGTGCTGGTGGCAGGCATCGCTGGTATGGCGATGGGGGCTATCTTTGGCTGG
>JACVRP010000292.1 GCA_014534385.1 Cyanobacteria bacterium Co-bin13 | reverse complement strand
ATCAGTGGCCCAACTTCTGGAGTTGGTCGTCTCTCAAATCTCGGGTCTAATGCTTAAGTCAGACCAATGCAAAATTAGACGTGCTCCGTCCGGTTAAATCCGGAAAGGCAGCTCGAATGGCGGGGTGAACCAGTTCGCCATTGGCAACATTAAGGCCCTGACCCAGGGCGCTGTCTGTCAGCAGCGCGTCTAGTCCTTTATCAGCTAGCTTCAGCACGTAGGGTAGGGTGGCATTGTTCAGAGCCTGCGTTGCAGTCCAGGAGGTAGCTCCCGGCATGTTGGGTACCCCAAAGTGTACAACGCCCGCTTCTATGTAGGTGGGCTGGCTGTGGGAGGTAGGCCGCAGGGTTTCAATGCAGCCGCCCTGGTCAACAGCCACATCAATGATGACGGAGCCGGGGCGCATTTGAGCCACCAGATCACGGTTGACTAGAATGGGCGCTTTGCGGCCGGGCACTAGCACAGCTCCGATCAGCAGATCAGCTTCCGGCACTGCCGCTTCGATCTGGGTTGAGGTGCTGTAGAGCAGCTCAACGCGGGAGCCGAAGAGAGTTTCCAGGTAGGCCAACCGATCCACGTTAATGTCAATGATCTGCACGCGGGCACCCATGCCCACAGCAATGCGAGCGGCTTCGGTGCCGACGACGCCACCGCCCAGAATCACCACGCGGCCAGGTTGCACGCCGGGAACCCCGCCCAGCAAGACACCGCGCCCGCCCTGCTGCCGCTCCAGGTAACGAGCCCCAAACTGCACCGACAGCCGTCCAGCAATAATGCTCATGGGAGTCAGCAGCGGCAGCTTGCCATCGGCAGTAGTCACCGTTTCGTAGGCAATGGCGTGCAGGCCGCTTTGCAGCAGGGCCTCCGTCAAAGCTCGCTCAGCAGCCAGGTGGAGGTAGGTAAACAGGATTAAATCTTTGCGGAAAAAGCGGTACTCAGAGGGTTGAGGCTCTTTCACCTTAACCACCATCGACTGCGCCCAAACAATCGTCGGATCAGAGACCAGAGTTGCGCCTGCCTTAACATAGTCCTCGTCAGCAAAGCCAGAACCCGATCCGGCTCCGCGCTCGACGACAACCTGGTGGCCCTGCTGGCAAAGCGCCTGTACGCTCGCTGGCGTCAACCCTACTCGAAACTCCTGATCCTTAATCTCCTTGGGCAATCCGATCCGCATGTCTCAAATTCCTTCATCAGGTGTTGTAACAACTGTATGAAGTGCAGCCAAACCATTCAAATGACAGTGCTAATGTCCATGCATGAGCACTGTTGATATCTCGAAAATTAAGCTGTTTCAGCTGCGGGCTTTTGCCGCTGTGGCTGAGTATGGCAGCTTTGGCAAAGCCGCTACCGAGCTAGAGTTAACCCAGTCGGCCATTAGCCATGCGATCGCAAGTCTAGAAGAAGAACTTGGGGTCGTGCTGTTTGCCCGAGGACGACGGGGCGCAGTGCTGACCCCAACTGGAGCCGAGGTAATTGGCAACGCCCAGCAGATTCTGCACCACGTCGATCAGCTAGTCAGCACCACTCAGCAGGCCAGAGGCTTGGCCGGAGGGCAGGTCAGAGTTGCCGCCATTCGCAGTTTGGCTACCCACTGGCTGCCCCAGGTAATTGCTGCCTTTAAGCAGCGCTACCCGCAGATTGGCGTTACCATTACCCGCTGTGTTAACCACGGTGAAGTGCAGACCGCCCTACAAGCGGGAGCTGCCGATGTCGGGCTGATGGACATCTACCATCCTGCCGGGCTAAAGGTCTATGAGCTGTTTGCCGACGACTATGTGGCGCTGCTGCCGCCTCAAGCGGTGCTGCCCGCTGGTCCGCTCGCCTGGGCCCAGCTGCGCCAGTACCCCCTGATCCTGCCGGTACCCAGCGACAACAGCTACGCCCTGCTGCGCGAATACCTGGCCCAGCTGCCCGTCCACCTAGAGATTGCCTACGAACTCAACGAAGACTCAACCATTGTCAGCATGGTGGCCGAAGGGCTGGGCATGACGATTTTGCCCTACTTTGCCGCCATTCCCATTCCCAAAGAGGTGCGGGTGCGATCGCTACCCCTGCCCCTAAAGCGTCAGCTAGGGGCTGCTATTTTGGCAGACGGTATTTATAGCCCGCCGGTCTACGCCTTTTTAGACACCATCCAGCAAAAGAGAGATGAGGCTGCCCCAGCGGCATCGCTAGCATCAGGCTAAGCCCTCTTCAGGAACTGCCTCAGGCAAAATATGAATACAGCAACCGGCAAGATCCCTATGCTCGGCTTGGGGACCTATCAGCTCTCAGGGGATACTGCCGTTGAGATGGTTAAACAGGCGTTAAAAGTTGGCTATCGCCACATTGATACGGCCCAGGCCTATGACAACGAAGCTGAAGTCGGCCACGCCATTCTCTCCTCAGGTCTGCCCCGCGCTCACGTTTTCGTTACCACTAAGGTCTGGCCCGAGCGTTTCTCTGCTCGGGAGCTGCCCAAGTCTGTAGACGAAAGCCTGAACCACCTCAACTTTGAGTACGTTGATCTGCTGCTGCTCCACTGGCCTAACCCGGAGGTGCCTCTAGCAGAGACCCTAGAGGCGCTGATGGCCGTACAGCAGGCGGGCAAGACTCGCTACATCGGGGTCAGCAACTTCACGACCGATCTGATGCGGCAGGCAGTTGAAATCTGTGGTCCGGGCGTGCTGATCAACAATCAGGTGGAGTATCATCCCTATCTCAATCAGGACCGAGTAATTAAAGTGGCGAAATCGCTCGATCTGACCATAACGGCCTACCGCCCCGTTGCCAAGGGGCGCGTCTTTGCCGATGACACGATTAATCGCATTGCTCAGGCCCACCAAAAAACCGCCGCCCAGGTAACTCTGCGCTGGCTAATACAGCAGGGGGTGATCGTGATTCCCCGCTCCAGCCAACCCGAGCACATCAGCGAAAACTTTCACGTCTTTGGCTTTCAGCTCTCGGATGATGAGATGGCAGCCATCAGCAGCCTTAGAGGCAATCAGAGGCTAGTTTCACCCGCTGGACTCGCCCCTACCTGGGATCAGCCTGAAGCCTCTCTGACTCACTAAAAAGCACCCTTAGGGAGCATGTTCTTAGAAGCAGGCTGTGGCAGCCTGGTAGATGCCGATATGCGCTAAATTGCCCCAAGATGGCTCAAAAAATTGCGATCGCAGTCATTCACGGCATTGGTCAGGCCAACCCTGAATTTGCCGACAGGCAAAGCCCCAACTATGCCAGCGGTATAGCAGCCCGCCTCCAGCAGGAGATGATACGGCTACTGCCGCAGGTGCCAGACGCCGATCTCCAGCTAATTGTCGAGCCAATGTACTGGGCTCCGGTCGTGCAAAAACCCCAGGACGAGCTGTTTGAACGGCTTCAGATCCGGCAGCGGCTGAGCCGATTCTTTGGTCTACGCGAGTTTATTTTTCACTCCCTAGCCGACAGCATTGCCTACCAGCCCATCGCTGATCCCGAAGAGCAGATCTACGAAGATATTCACAGCCGCTTTGCAGAAACCTTGGGGCGGCTGACCGATCAGGCTGGAGAGCAAGCGCCGCTATGCGTCATTGCCCACAGCTTGGGCAGTGCGATCGCCAGCAACTTCCTTTGGGACTTGCAGCACGGCAGGCGACCCACCATCGCCCGCGACAACCCCCTAGAGCGAGGCGACACCTTTTCCCTGTTTTACACCTTAGGCAGCCAAATACCGTTCTGGTCCCTTAGATTTCGCAACTTTGGCACCCCCATCCAGGTGCCCTCCCCCCAGCTGCCTCGGATTTATCCTAATCTCCAGGGCCAGTGGCTCAACTTCTACGATCGCAACGACCTACTCGGCTACCCCATTGAAGGCATTAACGAGGAGTACCGCCAGGTCGTCAAAGACAGGGAAGTCAAAGTCGGCAATCTCCTAACCGGGTGGAACACGCTCTCCCACAACGAATACTGGCGCAGCCCCGCCGTCATCAAGCCCATAGCTGAGGGGCTAGCAGGAGTCTGGCGACAGGTAAATCTTTAGCGGCAGCCATAGGGCGTAAGGTACAAAGCTTCAGGCAGACAGCAAACGCTCCCCGTCTCCCCGTCTCCCCGTCTCTACGTCCCCCCGTCCCAGCGTCCTTCCCCCTCCTCCAGGCTCTCAACCTCCAGCTCAATAGCCGCCACTAACTTAGCCAGCTCAACCTCTAGCTGCTCAACTTGGGTCGGGTCAATGTCGGCAGTTCCGGCCCTAGCAGCGCCTTCAATGCTGAGGCAGAGGCTGGTAAGCTGGCTGGCCCCAAAGGTCATGCCCATGCCCTTCAAGGTATGGGCTGCCAGCGATAGGGCCTCGGGCTGCTGCTGTGCGATCGCAGTTTGCAAAGCCTGCATTAGCTGAGGCATCTGGTTCAAGTTCAGGTTCAGGTACTCAGCCAAAAAGTGCGTGTCGCCGTTGACCAGTTCCCATAGGGCAGCGCGGCTAGCGGCCTCAATGCGAAAGGGGGAAGCCGGTAATGCCGCTGTGGGAGCCACCGTCGAAGGGGGGCGGTGCATCTCTTGGTAAACGTAGCGCACCCCCAGATGCTCGGCCATTTTATTAAACAGGCTCTCTTCCTGAATTGGCTTACGGAGGAAGTCGTCACAGCCTGCGGCCAGCGCCGCTGCCCGTTCCTCCTCAAAAGCGTTGGCGGTGAGGGCAATAATCTTGGGCGCAGGCCCAGTTCCTGCCTGTTGTTTGATCCACCGAGTCGCTTCATAACCGTCTAGCACCGGCATGCGCACATCCATCCAAATCAAATGGGGGTGCCAGCTTTTAGCCTGTGAGATCGCATCTTCCCCGTTCACCGCCTGCCGCACCTCAAAGCCCACGGTAGAGAGAAGCTTAACCAGGAGCTGGCGGTTGGCCACCTGATCTTCTACAACCAGCAGCCGGTAGCTGGGCTGCCCCGGTGCTAACCCCACCACTCGCTGCCCCAACCCCACGCTGCTCGGCGGTTCCGGCGCAGTCGCCCGCTCTACCGGAATTTCAAAGCTAAAGACTGATCCAACTCCAACCGTGCTGCTAACTCGAATGTCTCCCCCCAAAAGCTGCACAAACCGCTGGCTGATCGGCAACCCTAGGCCCGTGCCCTCCTGCGATTGCCGCCCACTCTCCGT
>JACVRP010000226.1 GCA_014534385.1 Cyanobacteria bacterium Co-bin13 | reverse complement strand
TTAAACGCTGCTCATGTCTTTCCTTTTGTGGGGGGGGTGGGGGTTTTTTGGGGGGGTGGTGAGGTTTGTTGTTGTGGTGGGGGGGGTTGGATAGTTTCTGAATCTCTAGGGGGAGCTTGAACTCAAACCTGGCCTGGCTCATAAACCTTTAGCCCCCCTGCTCCCTAGCCCCCTTGCCTCCTAGCCCCCTTGCTCCCCCGCTCAGCTCCTCAGCCCACTTCCCCAAAGCGATCTAGGGGCCAAAACCGGAAAGTGGCTCGGCCAATAATATTGCCTTGGGGCAGTACGCCCCAAACGTGGGAGTCGTTGCTGTCGTTGCGGTTGTCTCCCATGACGAAGACGTAGCCCTCGGGTACGGTAACGGGCAGCATTTCGTACTCGGGTGCTTCTAGCGTGTAGCCCTCTTCAAGAGCCTGGCCGTTGACCAAGACTTGCCCCTGACTCACCCTAACAGTTTGGCCGGGGGCTCCGATCACGCGCTTGATAAACGCCTGCCGGAAGTCATACCCAAGGGCCGTTAGCTGTGGCGGTGGGTTGAATACCACGATGTCCCCCTGTTGCGGTGGGTGCAGATGGTAAGACACCTTTTCTACAATCAGGCGATCGCCAATGTGCAGCGTTGGCTCCATTGAATTAGAGGGAATAAAGCGAGGCTCTGCAACAAAGAACCTCACCAGCAGGGCAATCACCAGCGCAATGACTAAAATCCGAAGATTTTCCTGTTGGCTGTCCCACAGGTGTAGCCAGCGAGACTTTTGGGGAGCCTCCTCTGCGAGGGGAGCGGAAGCGGGAGCAGGCCCATCGGAATTAGCCTTGGGGGATTGGGGATCAGAAACCATAACCACCTGAAAATCTGCCTTAGCACTTTTAAGTCAGCCCTTAGGTCGGCTAAAAGCGCGATTCATACTCTAACAGTAACCCAGAGTTTTCCCGGAAGCTTTCATAGCTGGTGGTTCCCCGCAGCACAAACTGGTCGTTGATGCGGTAGCGCACGTTAAACTGCGCCGGGGTGACGTTGGTAAAGATCTTCTGAACCGAGAGGGAGATGGTGGGAGAGAGCGCAAAGCCAACTTCTCCCCCAAAGTCCAGTGCTGTGCCAGTGCCCTGCCCCCCAGGCGGGGTCGTTGAAAACAGCCGCAGCTCTGTCAGGTTCAGGGCCGTACCCAGGATGTCCTGAATATTGTTGAGCAGCGCCGTTCCGGCCAGCGCGATGAGGCCTTGGAAGCCGTCTCCTGTACCGCCCACACTGCCTAGGGTCGATTCCAGAGCGGTCAAGAAGCCGCCACTGATGAGGGTGACGATCTCTCCCTGCGAACGGGCCGGGGTGCTGGTCAGCGTTACGCCCCGGAGTTGGGCTACCTGGCTAGCTGGGCCGTCTACCTGTGCCCGAATTCGCACCGTTTCGATGCCGCCCTGGTTGAGCCCGAGGCGGTTGCCCTGGAAGTCCGGAACTTCGTTGCGAGGGAAGGGAGATGCCTGCACCAAGGTAGTAGCCCCGACGCTTGCAGGCACTGCCGTCTGCAGCGTCGCCCGCAGATAGGGATCTAGCCCTGAATTGGGCCGGAACTCAGCGAAGTTTTCGTCACCTGTGAGCCGGAAATCTGCGGTGAGCAGGCTGATCCGGCCCGAAGGTAGACGAATCCGGCCCTCGGGCCGAACGGCTGGGAAGATTCCGTTGATGGTAATTCCCCCCTCAGCGGCAACGTCAACCACACCCCCAACGGCAATTCGAATGTTCTCAGCCAGCAGCAGCTCTAGGTCGTCAAAGGCAGGCGGCGGCAGCTGGAAAGTTCCCTGGGTAGTTCGGGTGGCCGACGTTTGAGCTGCCGTTACATCGGCCACGGAGGTATCAGGCAGCGATAGCTGGCCCTCAGACAGCACGACAGGGCCATTGATCAGCGGTCCGAATAAAAAGACGCTGCCGCCGACCTGAACCCGGCCGTCCACTCGACCGTCATAAATTCCTTTGAAGTTGAGCCGGATATTTTGAGCATCTACGGTCAAAGGGACGTTGGCAACATCAGCGGCAGTTGGAAACTCTACCGGCGTTAAGCGGGCATCTTCGGGGGGTGCAGGAAAGTTGCTGACGATGGGATTAAGCAGAGGAAGGGCTCCTCGGGCCATGAGATCGCCCTGACTAAATTGGCCCGCCAGCTGATCAACAATGATTCGATCGCCCTGGAATCGCACCTGCCCGTTGAGGTTGGTCAGGGGTTCGGGCAGGATTTGAGCCCGAACCGTGGCCTCTTCAAAGGTGGCAAATCCGGCTAGGGTCTCAATCTCAGGAACAGCTTGAGCGTCTTCCCACCTGCCGCGCACGGTTAAGTTGACGGCACCCCGGCCTGACTCCCAGGCAACTTCCCGGGTGAATAGATTCAGGAGGGCGATGCCTTCGTCCCGCACGTTAACATCAATAGCCAGTTCGGGAGAAAGCGCCTGCTGCTGAGCGAAGGGCAGACGGTAAGGAACGCTAGCGACCAGGGTCAGTGGATCTTCAGGGTTGTCTACGACCAGAGCGCTCTCTAGGTTAAGCCGAGCATCTTGGTAGATGAACCGGGCCTGGGCAGAGTCAACCGGGTTGTTGTTGATCGTGGCATCCGCTAGAGAGAGAACGCCCCGCAGCTGGGGATTGGCCAGCGAACCGGTAAGAGCAGTATCGGCATTGAGTCGTCCTTCAATGCTGTTGGGCAATCGCAGGGGCTGGCGCAGGCTGCTCAAAGGCACATTCTGAGCAATGGCGCTGAGGGTGCGGGGGGTCGTGTCTTGGGGGTTGAGGCCAATTTCGCCGTTCAGAGTCAGGGATGCCGGTGTGAGCCCCCCTTCATTAGCAGCAACGTTAGAGGCAAACCGCGCCGGGTCGAGCCGCAGGACTCCATCTGCGTAGCGTCCTGCCGCCAGAACCTGATCCACCTGGTAGGTGTTGCCCCAGGTCCAGTTTTGTCCAGCCAGGTCAAAACCAACCGCAAGATCGGCCGGTAGAGAGCCTGAAATCGACAGGTTGCCTGAGAATTTGCCAGCCAACTCGCTCAGAGGCGGCAGCGGGGAGGCATCTTCCCGCTCGGCAATAATGTCTTCTAATTCCAGCAGCTCAGATAGGCGTCGTAGCTGCTCCCACAAGGGGGCAGTGGCGTCGCCAGTAGGGCTAGTTGGCAGAGCGGCGGCAATTTCTTCAGGGGTGTAGTCGCGGAACCACTCAGGCGGTCTTCCCCCCCGCTCAAAGTCTTCTAGCTCAAAGAATTGCAGGGTTGTGAGGATATCTTGGATTTCGGCATTTTGAGCCGTTACCTCGGCTACTAACTGAGGTTCGCCGCGCTGGTTGAAGCGGCCTGTCACCAGGTAGTTACCTTCGTTGACCTGAAACCTCCCTCCGGTGAGCGCCAAGGTTTGGTTGGCATAGGCTAGCTGGCCCTGAAAGCCATCAAGGTTGATGTAGCCCAGGCGCAGATCCTCGACGTCAACGTTACCAAATAGGGTGGCGCGATCGAGATCGCCTGTCACGGTAGCAGTTCGGACGTTGCCGCGCACGGTGCCTAGACCGGCTATACCGCCAGGCGGCAGGTTGAGAATATCTAGGGGAAACTCCCGCACATCAGCTCGCAAAATGCTGTTTTCGATGCCGCCAAAGGCGACTGATTCGCCGGCTCGAATGTTGAAGGACAAGTTGCGATTGTCTGCGTAGGTCACTCGAAGGGTGTCTCGCGTGCCCTGAAGATTGATGTCGCCGCCCTGGGCGGTTGACCACGCAACTGGACCGGCTAGCAGCGGCTCAAACCTCAGGTTACTAACTGCTAGATCTAGCAGGCGGGCGTCGCCCGTCAGGTTTAAGTTGGCCAGGCTGCCGCTCAAGCGCCCATCAAAGCTGGCCAGTCCGCTCACCGGCACTCGATTGGGCACGGGCAGGGCCGCTAGGTTAAACTCACGCGCCTGCAGGGCCAGGTCTACGCTGCCCAGGGTAGGTGCGCCGGGACCGGTGAGCTGTGGCGTTACGGTACCGCTGACCAGCAAGCCAGCGCTGCGAGCTTCCTGAATCTGCAGCTGGCTGCCGTTCCAGGCTACGGTGCCGGCGAGCGGTTCCTGCACGGCGGCTAGCTGCGGGAATTGGGGGGCTGCTGTTGCTAAACCATCAGATAGCAGCAGGTTGCCCTGCCCGCGAATGCCTGCCAGAGTCAGGTTGTTGAGATCGCCGGAGAGGGCAAACTGCCCGCCCGCTGTCCCCTGAAATGCTGGGGAGAACTGGCCGAGCTGCACGCTGTCTCCCTGCAGGTTGGCGTTCCAAGCGCCGTTGCTGAGCTGACCTTGGCCGGTCACAGTGCCGCCTGCGATCGCAAATGTCGCATCGCCCTGTCCCCGAATCCCCTGAGGGCTCAGATCGGCCAGCGTGCCCGCCAGCTGAAAATTGCCGGTGGCGGTGCCGGTCGCCTCTGGCAGAAACTGGTTAAGCTGCACGTCTCTAGCCTGAAAAGCCGTATTCCAGCTACCGCCTGCCAGCGCCGCAGTGCCGATTAGAGTGCCGCCCGTCAGAGCTACTGTGGCATCGCCCTGCCCCTGAACATTTTCCAAACCGGGGGTGCGTAGGTTACCGGCCAGGTCAAAGCTGCCAGAGACGACTCCATCTAGCCGGGGGGTGAAGCGACCTACTTGAATGCCCCTGGCCTGGAGTGAAGCGTTCCAGGCTCCGTTGGCTAAAACGCCGTCGCCGCTGAGCGTACCGCCACCGACCTGGACAAAGGTATCTGTGAAGCGCAGGGTGTTGCCTGCGATCGCAATATCGCCCCGCGCCGGATAATCCCCCGACGGAGCCCGCCAGCTAGCTGCCCCCTGCAGGCGATCAATGGGGCCAGAAATACCGGCCTCTAAAAAGACAGGTCCTAAGGTCACGGCCTCGGGCAGGCCGTAGGGCCGACCCAGGGCATCTCCCGGCAGATCGCGCCCCTGAGCCGTCAGGGTCAAAATGCCCGTTTCGCCTCGGGTGTAGCGGCCGCTTCCCACCAGTTCACCGCCCTCCAGCGGCACAGCCCGGAAGCTGTCAATGACCAGGGCTTCTGGGTCAAAGGAAATATCCGCTCCTACTGCTGCCAGCTGCACCCGGTCCAAGGTGGTGACTCCTTGGGAAGCTAGGTTGGCAGACAGGTAAGGGTTGCCCAAAGGTCCGGTTAGATCAAAGGTGGCGGCAAAGGCCCCTTCAACCGGCACTGGCGTTGTGAACTCAAACAGCTCGCTAATCTGGGCCAGCGTGAAGGGGCTGACCTGCCCTGTCAGCGCATAGCCATCGATGAAGTCAATCAGGCCTTGGGTTGTTGCCGTGACCTCGCCCAGGCTAAACGTCGTGGGATCAAGCGCCAGAGTTCGGCCCTGAAAACGGCCCAGCCCGGTAATGTTTTCGACCGGCACCGGCAGTGCCCTAATAACAACCGACCCACCGGCCACCCGAGTAGTGCCGTTTACCAAGGGCCGCTCGTTGGGCAGCACATCAATCACCACGTTACCGCTGACGTCGCCCCCAGTAACGGTAATGGGCGGCTTGTCCTCAAATATAGAAAAGACAATGGCGGCAATTTCGGGAGCCTGGGCATCTTGAGCGCGAATATTAAGCCGCACCCGCCGATCAACCGTGGGGTCGTACTCGTCCTCCGGTATTTGAGCTAGAGCTGGCGGTAGTGCCCAGGCTCGCCCCACCTGGTCAAAGCGCTTCACCCAAGACGAAAGCTGCAGCAGCGGCGTGGGTAGATCGGGCGGCAGCAGGCTGGTAGTCCCAGCTTCAGAGGTCTGGGGCAGTAGTATGGAGCCTGCGATCGCAAGATTGCCCCGCACCGTAGAGTCAGCCGTGGCCTCAAAATCAATCTGCTGAGCCTGTATCTCAGGGGCTGCTCCCCCCGCCCGCACCTCGACCTGAGGCGCAATGAAGTCAATATCGGCCTGGACGTTTTGCAGCCCTACCGTAACCCTCGGCAGCCCCGGTTCGCTGTAGGGCACCAGGGTAAGCCTGCTGTTTCGCAACCGGATTGTTCCCGGCTTAGCCTCAATGATAGGTTCTCGGTCCCGCTCTGGCCGCAGCTCCTCAAAGTCAACGTCGATCCACTCCAGCTGGGCATTCTGCTCGAAATAGCCCTCAGCATTCTCCAGCACCACGTCCAGATTCAGCTCCCGCCGCAGCAAATCCAGCAGGTTAAAGCGCACCTCAGCCGATTCCAGCGCCAGCGAGTCTGTTTCAGTCGGGATCGGGGGAATACTAGACGAACCCACACGAATTCCCGAGAAGGTCAGCCCTTCGATCTCCCCGACATTGACCGGGCGTTTCAATGCCTTAGAC
>JACVRP010000182.1 GCA_014534385.1 Cyanobacteria bacterium Co-bin13 | reverse complement strand
ACCTTAAAGATTTGTGATCTGGCTGAGGCTGTTCGATTTGATACTCGCTGATCCTAAAGTTAGCTTCACTAAAGCTTCACACAATCTCTGAGATATTTGTGCAGGGTAGCGGGGTTAACCCTGCCCCTTAGCCAGCGGCAGGGTTACTTAAAGCGGCTCCCAGGCAAGCCAATTTTCGGGAAACGGCTAGGTCTGCCAAAACTGCCGAATGAACTGGTGGAGACGCCTATGGGTTTGGCTGCGATCGCAGTCCTTCAGCTTATCTTGCTGGATTAGGGCTAATAGCGGCAGCACTTCCATATCGAGGGCAGCTCTAAACTGCTCTAGCGGCCAAAGGATATCGGGGCCATCGACCAGAGGGCACACAGCCTCTGGATCGATCTGATCTAGAGAGTCCCAAGCAAAGGAGCCTTCTGCCGCTGGAATCTCGATCAGCATCAGCGGCCTGGCCCAGCAGAGCTGTCTATCGGGCACCACCTGAATGGCCTCAGCATAGAGTCGGCTGGTGCCCTTCTCCAGATAAATAATCTGGTTTGGCTGAAAGGTAATCATGCAGGTGAGATTGCGGATCAGATTGATGGCTGGCCTCATTCTAGCGAATGCTGCTAGGGAGGTTAGCGTGGGCCAGCGGCTCAAAGCAACGCCTATGCTGAGAGTGTGATAAAACAGAAAATAAAGCTTCCAAGCGAGTAAGCCAGGTCTATCGGGCAACCATAGGCCGCTTTTTGTGACCAGATTCGCTTCTGTCGCCAAGTAGTTCAGTGTCTGCTTAGGCTTGTCGATATTCCAGCATCTGGAGAGGAATTGCCGTGTCGGTTGAAACCATTGAACGTAGAGAAACCACAACGATCCGTAAACCCGCTCCCCGGTACCGGGTCCTGCTTCACAACGATGACTTCAATTCGATGGAGCACGTAGTGGAAAGCCTGATTAAAGTTGTGCCCAGCCTGACAATGCCCCAGGCCGTAGACATTATGATGCAGGCCCACAGTGCCGGGGTAGCGCTAGTGATCACCTGTGCTCTGGAGCACGCTGAGTTTTACTGTGAAGGACTGCAGTCGCAGGGCTTGACCAGCAGCATTGAGCCAGATGAGTAAACCCCTGGGGCTGTCTTGAGAAAATTTGCAGTCACGCTGGCGCGTCTGACGCCTCCTCTGAGAGTCCTGCTGTTTTTGGCAGGACTGGCCCTGCTGTGGCTGCCGTTGGCGCTGCCGCTGTATGCTCTGGCCGCAACAGGTGCGCTGGATCTAGGGGGTGCGATCGCAACCGGCCTGCTCTACGTCGGTTTTTTGCTGGTCTGGCCTACCTGGGCTCGGCAGGTGCATCAGCTGCAAAAGCCCTGGCAGACGCTGGGGCTGATCTGGCAGCCCGGCATTGTTGTTGACTGGCTAGTGGGCCTGAGCCTGGGACTGGGCGGTATCGCAGCTTTAATCGGCGTTGAGCTGGCCTTGGGCTGGGCCGTACTCCTACCGCCTACTGCCCAGCTGGCTCGTTTTTTTTTAGAAGGGGCTCTGGTCGGCCTGGCGGTTGGGCTAGCCGAGGAAATCTTGTTTCGCGGCTGGCTGCTGTTTGAGCTAGAGCAGGGAGGGTCTCGGCAGCAGGCGCTAGTCGGAACAGCGCTGGTCTTTGCGATCGCTCACTTTATCAAACCCCTGCCCGATATTCTCGCGACCCTACCCCAGTTTTTTGGCCTGTTTCTGCTGGCCCTAACCCTGGGGTGGGCCAGACGCACACCCTCCCACGTTCGACCAGGCCACATCTCTGCTTTGGGCTATCCAGTCGGACTACACGGGGGTCTGGTTTGGGGGTATTACCTGGTAAATGTGGGCCAGATCACTCAAATCACCGAGGTCGTACCAGATTGGGTAACAGGCATTCAGGGCAATCCACTGGCGGGGCTACTAGGATTAGGCTTGCTGGCAGGGTTGGCAGGGCTGTTCTACCGCAGCGCTCATCACCAGGGTGAATATAGCGATAGCCACCGGAATTAGGACGGGGTAGAGAGGAGAACCCTGGGCTGAGGGCAAAGCCCTCACACCCCCCAAATAGATGTTCTAAGCAATGTGGCGACAGCGATAACCGCTGGTAAGCGACTACTCAGCGGATTTGAGGGCTCGCTCCATAAAGATCCCTTGGGAGCTGCGCTGTCTCTGACCTCTTCGGGGCCGCCGCTGAATGTAAGATCCGTCGGGCTGCATGTCCCAGGCATGGCGGTTGTCGGCCAGGGATATTTCAAGGATTTGCCGCAGCTCGGCCCGAATTTGCTCATCTTCTACGGGCACAACCGCCTCAATTCGCCGGTCGAGGTTGCGCGGCATCCAGTCAGCGCTGCCCAGCAGCATGGCTTCTGGGCCAGCGTTCTGGAAAAAGAAAATGCGGGAATGCTCCAGAAATCGACCAATGATGCTGATTACCCGAATGTTGTCGCTCACGCCTTCTAGGCCAGGTCTGAGGCAGCAGATGCCGCGAATGATTAGGTCAATTTTTACGCCTGCCTGAGAGGCTTCATAGAGGGCGGCAATAATCGTTGGATCAACCAGGGAGTTCATTTTGGCAACAATGCGCGCAGGCTTGCCCTGGCTGGCCTGATCCATTTCCCCCCGAATCAGGTCGATTATGCGCTGCCGTAGATTCACAGGGGCAATCATCAGCTTGCGGTAGCTGCTTTGCCGGGAGTAGCCCGTGAGGTAGTTAAACAGGTCGCTTAAGTCTGCGCCAAGCTCTTCGCAGCCGCTAAACAGGCCCAGATCGGTGTAGAGTCGGGCGGTTTTGGGGTTGTAGTTGCCAGTGCCAATGTGGCAGTAGCGGCGAATTTGACCCGCTTCCCGGCGCACTACCAGCGTGACTTTAGTGTGGGTCTTAAGCCCTACCAACCCGTAGACCACGTGAACGCCAGAGTTTTCTAGCTTGCGGGCCCAGTTGATGTTGTTTTCTTCGTCAAAGCGGGCTTTTAGCTCTACCAGCACAACTACCTGCTTGCCGTTCTCAGCCGCCGAAATCAGGGCATTGACAATCGGGGAATCGCCGGAGGTGCGATACAGGGTCATTTTGATGGCCAGCACGTGGGGGTCGTGGGCCGCATGGGTAATAAAGCACTGAACGGTGCCCGAAAAAGAGTGGTAGGGGTGATGGATAAGCTGGTCCTGGCGGCGCAGCAGGGCAAACATATCCTCTGCATAGTCTGCTTCGTCGTCATCGGGGTTGTGGCTGAGGATGTCGAGGGCAGCGGGAATCACCGGGCTCCAGGGGGGATCTTTTAGATCAGGCAAGGGCAGGGAGAGAAACGTCATCAGGTCGCCCAGGCAGAGCAGCCCTTCGATATCGTAGACGTCTGTCTCGGTTAGCCCCAGTTCCTCCACCAGCATGGCTCTGACGGGTGGCGGCGTTTGGGCGTGAATTTCAATCCGTACAGCAGAGCCGCCCAGCCGCCGCCGCCGCAGTTCTTGCTCGATGGCCGACATGAGATCGTCAGCTTCGTCCTCCTCAACCGCCAGATCGGCGTTTCGAGTCACCCGGAAGGGATAGTGGGCCTGAATATCCATGCCGGGAAAGAGAAAGTGCAGGTTGTGAGCAATCACTTGCTCCAGCGGCACCCCAATCCAGTGGCAATTTTCTCGGTCTTCGAAGAGGGATGAGGGCAGGGTTACAAACCGGGGCAGCACCTTGGGCACTTTAACTCGGGCAAAGTGTTCCTCTTTGGTTTGGTGATCCCGCACAACTACAGCCAAGCTGAGGCTGAGATTGGAGATGTAGGGAAAGGGATGCCCCGGATCGACGGCTAGGGGCGTCAGAACTGGAAAGATCTGCTCCTCAAAGTAGGTTTTTAGATAGTCCTGAGGCTTTGCTTTTAGATCGGCATAGTCAAGCAGGCAAACGCCGTGGCGAGACAGCTGCGATCGCAACGTCTGCTCAAAAAATTCGTGCTGCTGGGTAACCATAGGCCGCAGCATCTGGCAAATGGCCTCCAAATGTTCCGCTGGCGAGCGGCCATCGGGGGTGCGCTTGCTGACCTGGGCCGCAATCTGCTGCTTAATGCCCGCTACCCGCACCATAAAAAACTCATCTAGGTTGGAGCTAAAAATTCCCAGGAACTTTAGCCGCTCCAGTAGAGGAGTGCGATCGTCTAGGGCCTCATGCAGCACCCGGCGGTTAAACTCCAGCCAGCTCAGTTCCCGACTGATGAAAAATTCGGGACTTCGTAAATTTTGAAAGTTAGTTGTCGGCTCAACGGTCGCCACGATAGTCGTTTCCTAGTCCAAACACTTCTTCTTGCCCAACCCACCATTCGCCCAGGTTCATTAGATCCTGATGCAGCTCTTCTAGGGCCGCTTGAAACGCCTCAGGCTCCATTTCAGAACGCCGCTCTTTTAACAGCTGCAAGCGCCACTGCACCAGCATCCAAGGCTTGGATAAGCTATCGGTTGCTTCAATGTATTGAGCCCAATCTCGGCTGTCCATAGAAATTTTTGCAGGTGTTTTATCGGTAGGGATAGAGTGATTGCGGCTAGCGATATCAGGTCCACTTCGGTAGCTAGAAGTCTCCTTTAGCAAAACTCCAGCTATGGGCCTAGATAAGGCACAAATGCTAACCGCTGCCGGTTAAAAACCCGGTAGAATCTACCATCTTAAATGAAATAGAAAATTAGTCCCGAGTAGCCACAGCGAATCCCGTCTTAGGAGAGAGATTACCGGGCTTTTGCGGTGCCCTATCAGCCGCCATTCACCTCCCACGGCAGACCATCAGCTGTTGAAATCTACTCTGAAATGTATATGGCTACCTTGCACAAAGCCGTAGAGGCTTAAGGGCACCCTACGGCTTTGAGGCAACAATTTTTTTGAGACTGTTACAGGCCGCTTCAAGCAATCAGCCTGTCAGCTTAAATGCTCTAGCTTCTGCGGTTGAACGCACTGAACCATTGGCGCAGCTGTTCTCCGGCAACGTCGCGGCCCCCTAGGCCAAACGCGATCGCAAAGGCTACCGCCACCGCGCCTAGCAGCAGACCAAAGGCCAGGTTGACAATGCTGGTTGCCACGCCCATCTGCTGTAGCGCCATGGCCCCAACCAGGGCAATGATGGCAATACGAGCCGCCTGAGCCAGCATCTGCGACTGGCTGCTGTTGACGCTATAGATCACCCGGTAAGCCAGGTTAGCCAGGTATAGACCAATGGCAAAGACAACAACGCCACTCAGCACTCGGGCCGAGACCAGCAGGAGGCTCTGAACAATCGCTGTAAGCTGGGCAAATCCTAGAATTTCAGTGGCAGTGACCACACCAAACAGCACAATGCCAACCAGGACAATCACCCCAACAATGTCGGAGGGCGTTTGTCTGGGGGTTTCAATGGTGGTGACGGGCAGCCCTTCCTGATCTAGAGTCGTTCTGGCTTCGGCAGCACCGGGGCGGCTCAGCTCGGGAATGCCCAGAATTTGCCAGAGGTTGTTAAAGCCCATGCTGGTCAGCACATCGGACACCAGATCCGCCACAAACCGACCCACCAGGTAAAACAGCACCAGCACCAGGCCCGCCGTCAGAATCTGGGGAATGGCCAGCAGCACCCGTTCCAGCATGGCAATCGCTGGAGCAGAGATGGCGACAATGGCGAGCGCATTTAGGGCTGCGATCGCAGCCGGAATCAGCACCAGAACGTAGGCAATCGTCCCTACCAAGTTAGATAGGGCCACCCCAGTCTGGGAAGACGACTTTAGGCCAAGGCGGGTACCGACTCGATCTGCGCCAATCGCGGCCAGAAAATTGGTCACTACACCCCGCACAATCCGGGCAACCAGCCAGCCCAACAGCAAAATGAGTGCGGCGGTGATGATGTTGGGAATCGCCAGCAGGAACCGGTTGATCAGCGTTTCTACCGGCGCGAGCAGACCGCGCAGGCCCAACGCATCTAGCACCAGCGGCAAAAAGAGCAGGAGAATGAACCAGTAGAGCGCACTGGCCAAAGTCTCATTCACTGCAAAGGGACTGGGTTGTCCCGGGTCTCGGCCCGTTTGCTCCGCTAGCCGATCATCGAGGCGAAACCGGGAAAGCCCGCGAGTGACAACCACTTTGACTAGGGTTGCGACCGCCCAGGCTACCCCCAGCAGCAGCAGCGCTCCACCGATGCGCGGCAGATAGACAAAGATCTGCTGCAGGAAGTTGTTCAGCGGTTGGGAAACAACGGCCAGGTTGAGGGCATTGAGAAAGGCGATGATGGCAAACAGCAAAATCACCCAATACACTGCTGCCGCAACCCACTCTTCAACCGGCACATCCTGGTTAGGATCTTGGCCCAAGATTTGGTTGGCAATGCGATCGTCTATGCGCGTTCGCTTAAGCAGGTTTTTGACCAGCAGAGCCGCTACGCTGGCAACAATCCAGCCCAGCAGCAGCAGCACTACAGCCCAGATCAAACTGGGCAAGAAGCTTCCAAGCTGAAGACCGATCTCGTCTCGAAATCGGTTAGCCGGGGCAACCGGGCTTGTCTGCGCCAGGCTAAGCCCTAGCGGCGGGAGCAGACCCAACCGAAAAAGCTCTGCTGAGAAAATTGCGATCATAAATTTAGCATCAGGCTAAGGGGCAGGTACTGACAGATTGGCGGATGGATCTCAAGGTGAGCCGCAGATGTAGCCCAACTCACGACCAAACTCAAGGGGCAGGGTGAGGCAGCTACAGGAATCCCTCAAAAGATGTGCTCCAGGCATCCTCTAAAAGGAGGAGTTTTGAGTCTAGGGCCGCAAGATCCCGGAGTTTGTTTAGATTCAAGCCTTTTTTACCAGATTCTGCGGCTTCTTCCCGTTACAGAAGAGACAAGGTAACTTTCTTTAAAGGATAAAGACCCACAGTAACTTTCTTTAACAACCGCTAAGAGGATGCGATCGCATGGCCAGTCCCCAGACATTCGAGCAGTCCATCTCGATTCAGGCCAGCGCCAGCGACGTCGAACGCTGTCTGACGGATCAAGAGCTGATGCACCGCTGGCTCAATCCAGCCCTGCGCTGCGAGCCCATCGGCGACTGGGACACCGGCCTGGGCGGCAAAAGCCGCTTTATCGTACAAATGCCGCTGTGGCAGCCCACCCTTACCAGCACCGTCATTGAGCGCGAGCCCGGCCTGATTGTGTGGGGCTTTGAGGGCTTTTTCAAGGGTTGCGATCGCTGGCAGTGCACCCCCACTTCGACCGGCACCGACCTGCTCAACCGCTTCCAGTTCGAAGTTCCCAACCCCATCGTCCAATTCGGCTTCAACACCTTTGCCGCCCACTGGACCCAGCAAGACATGCAGGCGCAGCTGAAGCGGCTGAAGGTTGTGGCAGAGCGGTTGGGGCGGGGGGAGTAGGGGTGGATGGGTGGGAGGGTGGATGGGTGGGTTGGGGGTGGGGGAGGTGGGGGCGAGTTTT
>JACVRP010000464.1 GCA_014534385.1 Cyanobacteria bacterium Co-bin13 | reverse complement strand
GGAGGGGCCGGTAGTTCCCTTCACAGCAAAGGCGGGGTTGAATCCGTCCGCAAGCACCTGCACGAGATCGTCCAAGAGGTCTACGGCAAGCTGCTGGCTGGAGCCGATGCCAAAATGGCCGTGGTTTACGGCTGTCACCTGCTCGAAGATAACCCCTGCTTCAATGCGGGCAAAGGGTCGGTGCTGCAGTCTGACGGCCAGGTGCGGATGAGCGCCTCTCTGATGGACGGGGCCGCCCAGCGCTTTAGCGGCGTGATTAACGTATCTCGGGTGCAGCATCCAACGGATCTGGCGGCCTTTTTGCAGGACTGCGATGACCGGGTGCTGTCGGACTACGGCTCTGCGGAGCTGGCGCGGGAGATGTGTCTGCCGGTGTTTGACCCGGTGACGGAGCTGCGGCTAAAGGAATGGCAGCAGGAGCGGGCCAACCATTTTCAGAAAGCGATGGCGGGCGTGGTGGCTGAAAAGGAACTGATCGACACCAGTGCCCGGCGCGGCACCATTGGCGTTGTCGTGCTCGACAGCGAGGGTCGGCTGGCTGCAGGCACCTCAACCGGAGGCAAAGGCCTAGAGCGAATTGGCCGGGTGAGCGATTCGGCTATGCCTGCTGGGAACTACGCCAATCGGGTGGCTGGCATTAGCTGTACGGGCATTGGTGAAGACATTATTGATGAGTGCTTGGCCCCCCGCATTGTTGTCCGCGTGACGGATGGACTGTCTTTGGGGCAGGCGTTTGCTAAATCTTTTGCCGAAGCAGAGCAAAACGAACGGGACTTTGGGGCGATTGGCATAGATCTGACGGGTGCGATCGCATGGGGCAAAACCAGCGATGTGCTGCTAGCGGCTTACCACAACGGCACCGGCATCAGCGACACACTGGAGCAGGGAGTCGGTACAATGACGGGCACCTGTTAACCTTACCCAAGCAATGGACAATAAGCCTCCCAAATTCGCTTCTGAAGACGCTGTACTCAAGATCGACCCCGCTACCCTGGTGCTGATCATCGCCGCCTTGATTCTCCTTCCGCTGCTCCTGACCGGGTTTATCTCCCAGTAGGAGCGAGCGTTGCTTAGCCCTCAAGGAGCAAGCCGAACTGCTGCAGCCGCTCATCGGTGAAGTCGGGTACGACCAGGGTTGCGCCCACGGCATACAGCTTGTCTGGCGGGTGGGTCGTGGCAAGGCCGACGGTGGGAATGCCAGCCCCGACCGCTGAACGAATGCCTGAGGCAGAGTCTTCAAAAACAACGGCTTCTTCGGGGCGCAGGTTTAGCTGCCGCAGGGCTTCCTGGTAGGGCAGCGGGTCGGGCTTGCCCAGGGGCAGCTCGCCTGCCAGAATCACCGGATGAAAGGTGTCGGTGAGGGCTAGCGTCTGCAGCATGAACTCAGCATTGGCGCGGGGAGCATTGGTTACGACCGCCATTGCGAGCAGCTGCCGTTGGCCCCAGGTTAGCAGCGGCATGAGCCCGGCCACCGGGCGCAGCTGATCACCTGCCAGTTCGCGAAACCGAGCTTCTTTGTCAGCGCTGAACTGCGGCTCCTGGTCAGGGTAAAGCTGGGGCAGCAGGTCTTTGACAATGTTCTCATTGAGGCGACCACTGATGTGCTGCTGGTAAAAAGCCTCATCGACGTCGTACCCGTAGGGCCGGAGAACGTCTCGCCAAATGGCTCGGTGAATGGGGTCTGTATCGGCTAGCGTGCCGTCTAAGTCAAACAACAGAGCCTTCAGCATGGCGGTTGAGCAAGGGGGGCGTTGAGTGAGATGGCAAAGCAGATTGCTGCCTGGCCTAGTGCAAGTATATCTAGGATGGTAGGGCTGCCAGGCGGATGGGGTGCGCGAGTTTGAGCTGCAGTCAAGAATCCAGCGGAGGGTTTTGGTAAAGATCTGTTAGCATAGACACTTGCCAGTACATTCCGGTCTGCTGCTGGCTGCTTGGAGTCTGCCCGTTAGGGCTACCCCATTGTTAGAGAATTCACTGCTCTTAGACTGGGCCCAGGCGTTTGATTTGGGGTAGGGGCACTCTAGGAGCAAACAACTTCATGACATTTCAGACTCTCGGCCTTTCAGCCGAACTTCTTCGTGCTGTCGCTGATCAAGGCTATACTCAGCCGACTCCAATTCAGCAGCAGGCGATTCCGGTGGTGCTGCGAGGTCAAGACATCTTGGCAACGGCTCAAACCGGCACTGGCAAGACGGCTAGCTTTACCCTGCCGCTACTGGAGCGGCTAAGCGCCCCGGTGCCGAAGAAAAACCGTCGCCATCCCCGCGCCCTCATCCTGACGCCAACTCGTGAACTGGCTGCTCAGGTGGGCGACAGCGTGAGCACCTATGGCAAGTACCTGGACCTGCGCTCAACCGTAATTTACGGCGGGGTTAGGTTTGGGCCGCAGATGCAGCACCTGCAGCGAGGCGTGGATGTTTTGGTGGCGACCCCAGGGCGGCTGCTGGACCACCTGGGCCAAAAGACGCTGGATCTCTCCCACATCGAAATTTTGGTGTTGGATGAGTGCGATCGCATGCTCGACATGGGCTTTATCCACGACATTCGCAAGATCTTGGCAGCGGTCCCGGCCAACCGCCAGACCCTGATGTTTTCGGCTACCTTTCCCCAAGAGATCCAGGAGCTGGCCAACACGCTGCTCGACGCTCCGGTTTCAATTGATGTAGCGCCTCGCAATACGGCCTCTGAGCAGGTCGAGCAGGTGGTGCATCCGGTTGATCGCAACCGCAAGCGGGAGCTGCTGTCTTACATGATTGGCTACCATAACTGGCGGCAGGTGCTGGTCTTTACCCGCACCAAGCACGGAGCCAATCGCCTAGCGGAGCAGCTCACCCAGGACGGCCTTAAGTCTGCCGCCATCCACGGCAACAAGAGCCAGGGTGCTCGCACCCGCGCCCTAGCCGACTTTAAGCGCGGCGCTGTACGGGTTTTGGTCGCGACCGATATCGCTGCTCGCGGGCTGGATATCGATCAGTTGCCCCACGTCGTCAACTTTGAGCTGCCCAACGTGCCCGAAGACTATGTGCACCGCATTGGCCGTACGGGGCGGGCTGGCAATGAGGGACGAGCGGTTTCGCTGGTATGCGGCGAGGAATATCCGCTGCTCAAGAACATCGAACGCTTGCTTAAGCGTCCCCTGTCTAAGGACGTGATTCCGGGGTATGAGCCCGTCGCGCCG
>JACVRP010000640.1 GCA_014534385.1 Cyanobacteria bacterium Co-bin13 | reverse complement strand
TTCAGCCGCCGCACCTTCAGGAGGCAGCCATGACCCGTAAAGCCGCGCTGTTGCTGATCATCGCAGTGCTGTTTCTGCCGTTTTTGCCCCTGCTAATCTGGTCATTTGCCAGGGGCTGGTACTTCCCGCAGCTGCTGCCCAATCAGTGGACCCTGCAGCACTGGCAGGCCATCTTTGCCGCCAGCAGTAGAGTTGGGCAGGGCTTTTTTCAAAGTCTAGTGATTGCGAGTCTTTCTACCGCTTTTGCTTTGTTGGTGGGGCTGCCCGCTGGCCGCGCTTTAGGGCTGCTCCAGTTTCCCGGCAAAGGGGCGATCAAGCTGTTTTTGCTGCTGCCGATCATCGTTTCTCCCCTAGCCACCCTGATGGGCATTCAGTTTGTGCTGATTCGCCTGGGGCTGAGCGGCACCCTGCTGGGGGTGGTGCTGGTGCACCTGCTGCCGACTATTCCCTATATGACGCTGGTGCTAAGCAGCGTTTACAGCAATTTCGATACGGGCTACGAAGCTCAAGCCCGCACGCTGGGGGCCTCGCCGCTTCAGGTGCTCTGGCAGGTCACGCTACCGCTGATTGCTCCCGGCATTGTCGTGGGGGCTTTGTTTGCCTTCCTGATCTCTTGGAACGAGTTTTTGCTGACTTTCTTTGTGGGCAGCGGGCGCGTCTTTACCCTACCGATGGTGCTCTTTACCTCATTGCAGGGCGGCAACACTGGATTGACGGCTGCGATCGCAATCACCTCCATTCTCCCGGCCCTGATTTTCCTGTTGTTTTCTACGCGAGCGCTGAGCAATGACGCCGCCATTGGAGGTTTAGGAGATGTCTAACACGCACTTTTCAGTCGAGCAGCTAACGAAGAAGTTTCGAGGCATCCCTGCTGTTCGAGATCTTTGGCTGGACATTCCCGTGGGTGAGCGAATTTCGCTGCTAGGCCCCTCCGGCTGCGGCAAGTCCACGGCTCTACAGCTGATGGCCGGGATTCTGCGGCCCGATCAGGGGCAGATTTTTCTAGATGGACGGCTGCTAAACCGGGTGCCCCCTGAGCAGAGGGAGATTGCCCTGGTTCTGCAAAAGGGCCTGCTGTTCCCGCACCTTTGCGTGGGGGAAAATGTGGCCTTTGGCCTGAAGATGCGGGGCGTGAGCCGGGCCGAGCAGGAGGCGCGTGCGATCGCAATGCTCGATCAGGTGCAGCTCAAAGGATTTGAAGACCGCAAGCCGAATGAGCTTTCTGGCGGGCAGGCTCAGCGGGTAGCCTTGGCGCGATCGCTCGTTATCCGACCCAAGGTGCTGCTGCTCGACGAACCCCTTTCTGCCCTCGACGCTAGCCTGCGCGGGGACATGCAGGATTTGATCTTGCGCTTGCAAGCGGAAACTGGCGTCACGATGGTCATTGTCACCCATGACCAGAGCGAAGCCGTAGTCATGTCCCACCGCATCGCCCTGATGTTCGACGGTTGCCTGCGCCAGGTAGACACCCCAGAAGTGCTCTACCAGAAGCCCAGCGACGAAACCGTTGCCCGCTTCCTCGGTGGCGTCAACTTCTTCCCCGCCAAAGCCAACCAAAATCGCCTGACCCTTAGCGGAGGCGACATCCTAACGACTGACTATCCGCAGCAGGGTGATGTAGAGGTCACCATTCGCCCTGAGCGCATTCACCGGTTAAGCGAGCAAATCTGCGGTACAACCGTGCTTCCCATTACCGTCATA
>JACVRP010000600.1 GCA_014534385.1 Cyanobacteria bacterium Co-bin13 | reverse complement strand
TCTTCATAGCGCCAGCCAGCGGGCTGCTGCCAGCCCATCACCGTGATTTCATACCAAGATTCTGAGGCGGCTAGCTTCATTGCTTGACGTGTTTCCCAGGGCTGCCATTGGGCTAGATCAACCGTGGACAGCCAGGTTGCTGGCCCCACTAGCGCCTGAACCGCCAGTCGCTCGCCTGTCGTTGCCGCTACGGGAACCGCCTTCGCTGCAGGCAGTTGTGCCAGCCTCACGGGGGGGTTGGCCACGGCCATAAAGCGAGAGCGGGCGGCGGCAGGGGCCTTTTGCTCGGTCAGCCAGGTCAGGGCAGTCTGCTGGTCCTGCTGGGCCTTGAGAATCAGGCCGCCCCAGACGAGTGCCGCCGGTTCCTTGGCCTGATCTCGCAGCGCGGCGGTCACGCGATTCCAAAAGCGGCCCTCCTCGTTGCTGAGGGTGCGCATTAAAGCTTCCTGGGCTTCGGGGGCGGCCTCTAGCTGCTTTAGGGCAGCTTCCCAGCGGCCATCAATGAGGCTAGCCAAGATTTGCTGACTGGGCACCGACCACCTGCGCTCAGCCTGCTGTTGAGTGCGCTCGGCGTGGAGCTGCACTAGCTTGAGCTGGGCTTCGGCAGTAGGGGTCCATTTTGGGGCCAGTTTGAGCTTTAAAGCCTGGAGCTGCTTCAGGGCAGCTGACCAGAGGCCGCTGCGGGACTGGGTCAAAGCCCGGTGATAGGTCCCGTCACTGTCGGTAACGTCGGCAGGCACCCCTGAGAGGGTAACGGGCAGTAGCTGTACGGCAGTTCCCGAGCCCTGGCGGCGCTGCAGCCGGTAGCCGCGAAAGGCGGGTTCTAAACCCACCGTTTCATCGATCAGCAAATCGGCAGGCTCAACGCCGTCTAGGTCGGTCCAGCGGGGCAGGCGCGTGGTGGGCGTGCTCCAGCGAATCAGGCCCTCCAGCGTTTGCTTACGCGGATCGAAGTAGACTATCTGCCCGTAGCGCAAAGTTGTGGCGCTGCGCTGCCACTGCCCCTGCAGCATCAGCCAAAACCCCTCCGTTGGAAAAGGCGTGAGCTGGCTCACCCGAGTGAGGGGAAAGGGCTGCCGGGTGGGAGAAATCTTTTGGGGCGTGCTGCGCAGCGGGGCTAGCACCACATCGTCCTCTAGGGGAGCCACGGGCAGGCTGGCGACTGGGCTGAGCAGTGGCGCGGGCAGTTCAGCCAGCAGGCGGTAAAGACGCAGCTCTAAAATGTTTGCTGGCCCCGAGCCTTGGGCCGGATCGGTCTGCACCGGCAGGAGCCAAAAGTCTGTCTCTGACTGGGCGTCTCGCAGCCGCAGCGGTTCTCCCAACTGCTGGCCCTCGGCGGCTGCCGCTGCCTTAAGGGCCTCTAAAGTGACGGTTTCAGCCAGCTCAGCTGTCTGCCGAAATAGTCCGCTCTGTAGCCAGGGCAGCGCCTCTGGGTTGACCATCAGTTGAAGGCCCCAGCGCAGGCTAAAGACCAGCAGCGTAGCGGCAGCCCAGAGGGTGAAGGCAATCAGCAGCAAACTGAGCCCCCGCAGCCAGCGCCGGGAGGGGGGTTGCGATCGCACCCACAGCCGCACCGCACCCCCCGGCGGCAGCCGCTTGGGGCTTTGTTGCCGGAGCCCTCCCGCTGATTTAGATCGGTTTCGCCGACCCTTCGGTGAATGTGCCATCCCGCCTGTGCCAACCGATACCAGAACTCTATCTCAGGACAGCAAAATTTGCTCATACTTCTGTCCGGCCTGTTCCCAGGTAAAATCGGCTTCAATCAGCGTCCGTGCGTTGCGGGACAGCTCCGAGCGCAAATCAGCCTGCTCGAACAGCTGGCCGATGGCCCCTACAGATTCCTCGGTCGTGTTGGCCCGTAGGGCCCGCCGAGGACTGTCTACCGCTAGCCCTTCCAGACCGCGATCGCTGGCCACCACCGGCAC
>JACVRP010000161.1 GCA_014534385.1 Cyanobacteria bacterium Co-bin13 | reverse complement strand
CCGACCCGATGGCGGTGCGCCTGTTTCTTCTGCAGGCTCAATACCGCAAGCCGGTGGACTTTACGGGAGATGCGATCGCATCTGCCCAAAATAGCTGGCACACCCTTAAGGAAGGGCTGCTGTTCGGCCATCAGTTTGGTGAGAAGCTGGGCTGGCCCGACGTGAGCGACGCTGACTTCGGCAATCCTGCCGCTATGCGAATTGATCGAGATAGCCCTGCCGTGCAGCAGTTCCAGACCACAATGGACGATGACTTCAACACGTCCGGAGGGCTGGCGGTGCTGTTTGACCTGGCCAAGGATCTGCGCCGCGCCGGTAATCTGATCGTCCATGAAGGCAAGGCTGATACTGGGGCAGATGAGCTGCGCCAGCAGTGGCAGACGCTGGTGTGTCTGGCCCAGGTCTTGGGCCTAGAGGCTCAGCCCGAGGCGGAAGAAGCCGCTGCCAGCGGGCTCTCGGATACGGAGGTAGCCGCCCTGATCGATCAGCGCAATGCCGCCCGCAAGGGGAAGAACTTTGCCGAAGCCGATCGCCTGCGAGACGAGCTACAGGCCCAGGGCATTACGCTAATCGACAAGCCGGGGGGCGTTACTGACTGGCACCGCTAGGGCCAATCCGCTAGGGCACGTGCTGCACTCTGGCATCGAGGCCCTGCTGGATTAGGGTGTTTGCGATCGCATCTGCTGTCGCCTGATCCCCAAAGGCTCCCGCCTGCATCACCATCTGCCCATTCACCCGCACCCGAAAGGCATCGGGGACAACCGCCCGGACTCGGCTTTGGGCGGCCTCGTCGGCAGCAGGCACAAAAACCTTGTAGTTAAGCCCCAAACTGCTAGAGCGCGAGGGCGGGGCTGGCGGACCATTACCAATGCCGCTGCTAGCCAAAATTTCCGGCAGCGATCCTCCATTGCCCACCGGAATATTGGAGCTGGGCACCTGGAGCAGCGGCAGCCCCCCACTGGGCGTCGACAATGCCGGAACATCAGGTCCGGGCGATGCTGGCAGGCTACCCTCGGTTGGGATCAGCGGCAAAGACTGATCGAGAGCCACCAGATTTTGGGAATTAGGCTGGGCAACCGCCTCTACTGGTGGCGGCGTAACTTCAATCGCAACCCCTCCAGTCGCCTCTGCCGCTGTGGCCGTCTGAGCCCCGTTCCGATTGCGGAGCAGCCGCTCTCGCAGTGCCGCAAGGTTGCCTCCTGGGCTTGGCGCAGCGAGAGCTTCCGTCGTCAAGGCTGCCTCAGGGGCAGGAATGACAGCTAGATCAACGGCTGCAGAGGACGCGTCTGGACCCCCGGCCGCTGACGGGGTTGACGGCTGCCGCTGGGCTAAGATTCGGGCTCGCAAAGCGACAATGTTTTCAGGCTCAGCCCCTGCCGTCTGCTGGGGAGAAGTTGAAGCCGGTACGTCTGCTGGGGCTGGTTCGGCTACGGCAGGTTCCGGTACGACCGTTGCTGGCAGCGAGGGCGCTTCTGGAGGCGCGGGCTGGGGCAACGGTGGATCAGAGGCGATAACCGGCGCAATGGTAGGCGTAGGCTGGTCAGCCTCCGCAGCGCTAGGGGGCACTTCAGTCGGAACGTCCAGAGCTGGTTGAACTCTCACAGGCGGTTCAGGCTCGGGCAACGCGCTGCCGGTCGATGCCATTTCATCTGGGGCAGGCAGGCTCTCTGCTGCAGGTTCAGACTCAGGGGTTTCTAAAGCGGGAACTGGGGAGACTGGCGGCGCAACCGCTATCGTATTTGCCGGCTGTTGAAGTTCTAGAGGCTCTACAGCAATGGGGGCAACAATAGGGGCAGTCTGCCCCACCTCAGCAGGGGGTTGAGAGTCTGGTAAGGCTGCTGGCTGCGAAGGAGGGGCCGCGTTGAGGATGGCAGTGGCGATGGGAGCCGTGACAGGGAACAGGGTCGCTGGTTGACTGGCTGCGCTACCGGCCAAAGCAGGAGCAGCCAAAGCAGGAGCTGGGCCCGGAACGACCGCCTCTGCACTTGACGACACCTCAGCTTGAGCAGGGGTCTGAAACTCGACTAGCCCATTACGGCGGTTGCGGGCGATGGTGTTATTGGCTAGGGCAGGCCGGGCATTGGCTTGGAGGATCAGCCCATCTTGGTTCTGAACAATGCGGTTTTCCTCAATACGGGGAGCTGCGCCGGGAGCAACCTGAATGCCAATATTGGTATTTTCAAACACGTTGGCCTGGACCTGCGCCTGGGACGAGCCGCCAATGATTAGTCCGGCTACTCCGTTTTGGGTGAAATAGTTCCGCTGTATCAGAGGCAGTCCCGCTCCGGCAGCGTAAACGCCAGCCTGGCCGTTACCGACAAAGAAATTTTCACGCAGGACAGGGCTGCCCGCTTCTACCCAAACTCCGTAGCCCTGAGGCGCAGAATTGCTGACCATAACATTGCCCAAGCCCGCCCGATCAACGGCCAAAATAGCGATGTTGACCTGGCCCTGGCTAGGACTGAGGTAACTGCCGCCGCCCTGGATAACGGCTGGGTTACGGCCCGGTCCTGGGGTCCCCTGCACGGTCACCCCAGGCCGCAACTGCAGTGGAAACACCTCTCCACTCGCGGCACTGTACTCCCCCGGAGCCAGCACAATGACTGTGCCTGCCTCGGCCATCTGCAGCGCCCGCGAGATGGTCTTAAGCGGCTTCATTTGGCTACCGTCGCCGGTCGTATCGCTGCCAGCCGTCGCACTGACGTGGATCAGCACGTACTGACGATCGGCTTGAGGGCCGTTGGCAACGGTAGTGCCATCTGGCTGAAGCAGGCTTTGGGGCGGCGCAGTCTGAGCCTGCCCCGGTCCGGCAAGGGTAACGAGAAGCCCTGTGAGCAGAGTGGTGAGAACCAGAGAAGGAGCTGTCATAAGCCGTTGTGGGTTGGCAGGTGTGAGGTTGGCGGTGTGAGGTTGACGGGGTGGAGTTGGCGTTGTGAGGCTGGAGCAATTGAGTTAAGACGCCCAAGTGATAGCTCAGGTCTGGGTCTAGGGAGACACAGGTTAAAGAAAGTTAACAGAAGAACTTTCCGTAGGGCCAGTTGAGCTGCCTCAAGACGCTGTCTCAGAAATCTTGGCTAAGGATAGGGCATCCAGGAATTTTTGACCAGAACTCGCCTACCGGCCTGACCTGATAGGATGTTGAGGGTGCAAACATGTCCTTATCCCTACGGCATCCCTACAGCTATGCAGGAACGGTATTTTGAGCGGGGGTTGGGTGAGCCGGTCCAGTTTACGGAGTTGGCCGTTTTTCGCATCCTTGATGCCAACCTGGATCGGGCCCGAGAAGGGCTGCGCATTGTTGAGGAGTGGTGCCGGTTCGGCCTGAATCACAGCGCCATGACAGAGCAGATCAAGCACCTGCGCCAGACGCTGGCCCATTGGCATACGCCGCAGATTCGCCTTGCTAGAGACACGCCCGGAGACCTGGGAACCCACCTGACCCATCCACAGGAAGCCGAACGCAGCAGTTTGACCGCCGTTTTACAGGCAAACCTTTGCCGAGTGCAGGAGGCACTGCGGGTGCTGGAGGAATACGGCAAGCTTTATAAAGTTGAGTTTGCTGCAGTCTGTAAAGATATGCGCTATCAGGTCTACAGCTTGGAGAGTGCGCTGTTGGGCCATCACCGCTTTCAGCAGTTAATGCGATCGCACACCTACCTGGTCACTACCCCCGGCGAAAACCTCTTCTGGGCAGTTGAAGCGGCTTTGCAGGGCGGCGTTTCCATCGTGCAGTACCGGGACAAAGACACCGACGACAGCATTCGTCTGGAAAATGCTCGGCGACTGAAAGAACTGTGCCATCGCTACAGTGCTCTGCTGATCATCAACGACCGGGTTGACCTGGCGCTAGCCATCGATGCCGACGGGGTGCACCTGGGCCAGCAGGATATGCCTATTGCGGTTGCCCGTCAGCTTCTAGGCAGCCAGCGCATTCTAGGCCGCTCCACCACCAACCCCGATGAAATGGCTCGGGCCATTGAAGAAGGGGCTGACTACATTGGGGTAGGGCCTGTCTATGCCACCCCCACGAAGCCGGGTAAACCGGCAGCAGGTCTAGACTACGTGCGCTACGCTGCCGAGCATGCCCCGATTCCCTGGTTTGCCATTGGCAGCATTAACCCCGACAATCTGGCTGAAGTGATTCAGGCAGGGGCCGAGCGGGTAGCAGTGGTGCGAGCCATCATGCAGGCTGACAACCCCACCCTGATTTCCCAGTTCTTCGTTGCCCAGCTTAACCACCTGCAGACTCTACGGGCTGCCCGTGCCTCTTGACAGCCATGATGCAATCGATGCCCTCCCAGCCCCAAGTTCAGCTCCAGGTCAACGGCGAAACCCGCTCCTGTGCGCCCCAGACTCAGCTGCCCACTTTTTTACAGCAGCTAGGCCTCAATCCTCGGCTAGTTGCCGTGGAATACAACGGTGAAATTCTGCACCGCCAGTACTGGGATCACACCTGCTTGCAGGAGGGCGATCGCCTGGAAATTGTGACTATTGTGGGCGGCGGTTAGCCTTAGGGTGAGGTACGGTCATTCACCCCAAAGGGCGCGAAATCCCCCTCGGCAGGACCTAGGACAGACGCTAAAGTAAAGAAGTGAAAAGGGTTATCTGTCTTTACGCTGTTTGCACCTCTTGCGTGCGTGAGAGACAATCTACAGCAGGGAATCGGGTCAGGCATCAGACACTTGGCAGTTAGGCGTTCTGACACCTATTCGCCCCATTCCAAGACATCCTTATGCCGCCCCTTCGATTGCGTGTTTGAACGATGATGGCTCAAAAACTTTTCCAACGATTCAAGCCCTTCTTGAAGTCCCTGGTCGTAGTTGGCCTGATGTTGACCCTGATTTTGGGTCAGGCAGATGGTGCTTTGGCCGCCCGGGCTGGAGGACGGATGGGAGGCGGTAGTTTCCGGGCCCCGAGTCGGACCTACGCTCCACCCACCCGGACCTACCGGGGACCAGCAGGTGGTGGGTATTATCCAGGTGGAGGCTTCGGCTTCCCCTTCATCATGCCGATTTTTGGCATTGGTGGTGGCTTCGGCGGGCTATTCTCGATCCTGATTTTCCTGGCAATTGCCAACTTCCTGGTTCGTAGCTTCCAGGGTGTCTCGACTGAGACAGAAGAATACGAATCCGGCTACGGCTCCCAGTCCAATCCTCTTGTCTCTGTTGCTAAGCTTCAGGTCGGTCTACTGGCCGAAGCCCGCAGCCTGCAGGAAGACCTTAATCGCATTGCCCGTACAGCCAATACTTCCTCTGACGAGGGTTTAGCCCAGCTGCTGCAGGAAACAACGCTGTCTCTGCTGCGCCACCCCGATTACTGGGCCTATGCCGCTACTGACGATAAGCAAACCCGCTTACTGTCTGCTGAGCAGGAGTTTAACCGGCTGGCGCTGGCCGAGCGCAGTAAGTTTACAGGCGAGACGCTGACCAATATCAACAATCGACTGCAGCAGGCAGACCCCGTAGCTGCCCTGCCGGGTAGCGCTGACCAACAGCCTGGGGAATACATTGTGGCCACGGTAGTAGTGGGGGTTCAAGGTAAACTTGATCTGCCAACTATCCACAGTGAGCAGGATCTGCGCCGGGCATTAAGCCAGATTGGGGCTGTTTCCAGTGAGCGCTTGCTGGCGGTTGAAGTCCTCTGGACGCCACAGCAGTCGGGTGAAACCCTGACGGCAGATGAGCTGATCGCCGAGTACCCTGAACTGCAGCTAGTCTAACGGTTGCAGCCCGTATAGGTTAATCACGATAGAGCGGTGCAGATTTCCTGCACCGCTCTTTGTTTTGTCCTAGGCACAGCCCCAGAGCCTGTCTATAGCTAGGTCCAAGTGGATGGATACAAACGCCCGAAATTCTGACAATGCCAGGAGTTCTTGACATAAAAACCTCAAGATAGTAGCTAAATATACAGAAACTGATTAAATTGGAGGTGAATCAAATCGTTTAAGGAGAAATCATCATGCTGAGTAGTGTGGTTGGAGCTGCGCGTACTCAGGCGTCTGAACGAGAAGCCTTTGAACAACATCGAACCAATTTGCTGTCTAACCTGAATCGTCGTATTGCGATCGCAAAGTCCCAGCCCAACGAATTTCTGGTGGCGCTGCTAGAGCAAGAAAAGCGCCAGATCGAAGCAGACTGGACCCGGCCCTTAAAGATTTCCCCGCTTCAGCGCCTGCGCCAGTCCTGGTCCAACCTGAAAACAGCTCTAGCCAACCAGTCCCAGCTCCAGGTAGAACAGGTGCAGGATGAGGTGGGTCAACCCTGGTGGTACGTTTTCGACCCCCGCACCGGTAAGACGCTTTATGCCGAGTCAGAAAACGAAGTAGTTTTCTGGATTGAAGAGAATCGGCTAGGCCATTAATTGTTTTACGGCTCCACGTTCCACGATGGCAGCCTTTAAAGAGCCCCTAGGCTACCAGAGGCGCATGTAACATGCGCCTCTGGCCGTTTAAAGTGCCATCTTTATCCCCTGAAATCCACATTAGTGAAACTGCCGTAATCTTAAACAGCGAATTTGCGCCATTTTGACGGATCGTCTGTATCATCATGGAGGCATTGCAGCTTTAGATAGCTGTATGGAATCCATATTCCTGCGGGATTTCAGGCAATCATGTTACTCGTCCTGCTGACGCGACTTCTCATCTGGGCAGCCGTTGGTCTTCTCATCTACTGGGTGCTGCTCCGGTTTATCCCCCGTCCTTTTCTTACCTGGTTTGGCGGGGCCATTATTCTGGCGCTCATTGTGCTCTCTTTCATCGAGCCCAATGATCAGACTATTGGGGCTATTTGGCAGGTGCTCTCCCTGCCGCTGACCCCCTTGGGGGCATCGATCCTGCTGCTGCTGTTTTCCCTAGGGGGCAAGGGCCTCAAAAATGTCAATGGGCGGCAGGTGCTCATTGCGCTTTTAATTCTGCTGCTCAGCAGCATTCCCCTGATTGCCCGGAGTCTGGCGAACCAGTCTGAGCAGGCGATTGCCCGCGCTTTTGCCAATCAGCGCGCGCTGTGTGCCGATATTTGCCCAACCATAGACCCCGTCCCTTTTTCCCTGGTTTCAGCCATTCTTGTGGCAAGCGACAGCGTAGACGGACGAGCCACGGCGGGGGCTTTTCCCAGTCAGGTTGATGCGGATACTCAGCTGGATCCCGCTCTGATCGCCCGATTAAACAGTACTGCCGACCTCTATGGCACCCTACGATCTCAGGGGGCCGATCCCTTTGTGGTCGTAACCTCAGGCTCTGTAGTTGGCACTGAGCCTGAGAGGCAGGCGAGGGACCAGCTAGTTGTGCAGCTTCTGACCAGTAGAGGCGTACCCGCTGAGGTTATTCGCATACAGCCGACCGGCATGGACATGTATCGGGCAGCTGTAGATTTGAGGGCCTTCCTGCAGGAGCGTGGCCTTTATCGGGAGAACGTACCCAATCGAGAGGCCACTCGGGTAGCGCTGGTAGCCCCGGCTCTAACCATGCGGCGCTCGGCTTTGACCCTTGAGCAGCAGGGCCTACAGGTAGTGGCCTGGCCCACCGACCTTTTTGGCCTAAATGCGCCAGCGCCTGGAGATACCCTAGCCCGCCTATCGGATCTGGTGCCTAATGTAGAAGCGCTGCGGCTAACCACTCGCTATTGGGAGGAGCTGCTCACCTCCATCTACTATTTCTTGAGAGGCTGGCTGCCTCCCTTCAATGTGCAGTGGGATCAGATTGTTGAAACCGTCCAGCCTCCAGTAGCCCCTTAGATTGACTCCGACGTTGGCTATTGAGGCTCTCCGGCGGCGGGTCGATGCTAGCTGCATGTGTGCTCTTTTAGACTGTTTTTCGAATTCGTCTAGGATAAGAGAGCAGACAAGTCGGAAACTATGGCGCGATCGCAACTGCAAAAACTGGGCACCTACCTGCGGCCTCACTGGTCCATTGCGGGCCTAGGTATTTTCGCCCTCTTCATTGTCAACATCGTGGGTGTCTGGATTCCGCTGCTGATCCGCAACGGCATTGATGACCTCCAGGTCACCTTCAGCTTCAATCGGGTGCTGTATTACGTCATG
>JACVRP010000616.1 GCA_014534385.1 Cyanobacteria bacterium Co-bin13 | reverse complement strand
TAGCTGAGCTGATCGCCTACGTAGGCCAGCAGCTCTACCAGGGTAATGCCCAGGTCAGGAATGTGGCGCTCCTGCCAGTTCGGCAGCAGCAGGCTGAGACGATCGAGCATGAGCTGGCGGAAGCTGGCGTAGTCTTTGGCCAGGTAGCTGATCTCCGGCTCCTGGTAGGTCGGCGGTGGGCAGGGCAGCGGCTGACAGTCCAAGTCGCTGGGGCAGCCCGCCTGAAAGCTGAAGGTGAGCTGGGCGTAGCGGGGGTCGAAGTCGGGGTGGGGTTGATCGGTGGGGCGGCCCTCTTCGTCCAGTGCCACCAAATGAAGCGTGTAGGGAGAAAAGTCCCCCACCCGGTCTACCTGCACAGTGAGGCTGCTGTCGAGGGTTGAATCGTGTTGCAAGCTGAGATCCAGCCCTGTTACCTGAAGGTTGCGGATGCGGGCTCCGCCCTTGATTTGAAAGTTCTCTGGCCGCAAATCTTCGGGCACTGGTCCAATGAAATAGACCGTGAGCGATCGCGGATTCTCGCTCACCTCCAGGTAGTCCAGCCCGTTGCGCTGCTGGCGGCGAACCATATGGCGGCGCTGCTCGTTTTGACAAGTCAGGTTAGCTGGGGTCATAGCGCACCTCGCTCAAAAACGTCCTGGCGCTGCTCACCTGTGCGGCGCACGCTGTACTGCACCACAATGCGCAGGGTCGAGTCTTGGCTTTGCACCTCCAGCGCCTGCACCTCGATCAGGTCTCCCAGCCAGCGCTGCAAGGCTGCCTTGAGGGTGAACTGCAGGGCCGTGGCCAGTTCGGGGCTGTTGGGGGCAAAAATCAGCTGCAGTAGGCCGCTGCCAAACTGGGGCCGATTTACCCGCTCCCCCGGATTGGTAAACAGCAGTTGCTCAATCAAATTGCGTATGTGATCGTCTGTCGAGGGAGCAGCGGTGCGTCCCAGAGCATCGAAGTGGAAGGGAAAATCCAGATTTGTCGCCATCACATCCCCTTTACCCGTATTTGGGTCACTGCAATGTTGAGGCCGGTGCCGCTAGGGGCGCAGATAGCCTGACTGTCCTGCAGCAGCACTGCTACGCCGCTGGCTTTTATCCGGGTGGCGGCGCTAATCCATTGGGCGGTGACGCAGGGGCCGTTGCCCGCTGTGGGCGGGGGTAGGGTGCAGCCCGCAATGGTGTAGCTGCTGGATTGGGTAACAATCGACTGACCGCTAACTTTAACTCTGGGGTTGACGACCACGGGCTGCGCCTGCCCCGTATGCAGGCACAAAACCGTTGCCCCTTGATGAAGTAAATAGCCTGGCATTAGGTCACCTCCAGTGCGCCATTGTTGAGGGAAATTTGGGGTCCGGTAATCTGGAGGCTGCCCTGGCCGTTGCTGATCTCAATGCCGGTGGCCGTCAGGGCAATCTTCATGCCCGCTGTCGTTTCGAGGGTGATGCCGCCAATGCCGGGGGTTTCGTCGAGGGTGAGGGTGCCCACATCGGTTTTGAGCACTTTGACCGCAGGCTGGGGGGGGGTGGCGGGCACTTCTCCCTGGGCCCAGAAGCAGCCCGTCCAGATCGGGTACTCCGGGCTCCCCCCCTCAAACTCAATCCACACGTGGGCACCGGTTGGGGGCACTAGAAACAGCCCCACCTGATTCCCGGCATAGGGCAGCGCGGGCAGCGCCCAGCCGCTCTCCTGGTCGCCATAGATGTCGGGCACCTTGGCCCGGATGCGGCCCAGAAACAGGAGATCTTGGTTGTCGCTGACGATGCCGCGATATTTGCCGTAGAAGGGGGGGGCT
>JACVRP010000566.1 GCA_014534385.1 Cyanobacteria bacterium Co-bin13 | reverse complement strand
GTTGAGGACCATGGGGTCGGTTTTGGTCTCAATTCTTGCCATAGGGGTCAGCGAGGGTTGTCTGCTTGATCTAGCCCAGGGTGTCTGCCGGATTTACCGGTAGGTAGCTCCCCTTATGCATCTTAATGTGAATTCTCTGCCTTTGTAGATGAACATCCCCTATATAGACCATTTAGCTTCAAAATCAGGTTCAAAACTGATGCGCATACCTCTGCTGCGTCTGCTCGTTATTGCGCCTGCGATCGCAGGCATTGCCGTGTTGGCTGTAGCCAATTGCCGTGACCAATTGCAGTAGACTCAATCGAGGGGCGCAGAGCCCTTTTTGTACGCTAACCCTATGACTGCTGAGCCTCTCACCTTTGAACATATTCCCGTACTGCCCCAGGAGACCCTTGCCGGGCTACAGCCCCAGCCAGGGGGGCACTACCTCGATGCCACTGTAGGCGGCGGCGGCCACAGCAGGCTGATCTTAGCTGCCGACCCCACGCTTCGGCTGACGGCCCTAGACCAGGATGGGGCTGCGATCGCAGCTGCCCAGGCAGCGTTGGGGGAGTATTGCGATCGCATCACTTTCTGCCGCAGCAACTTCGCTGAGTTTGACCCCGGCAAAGATCGGTTCGACGGCATTTTGGCCGACCTGGGCGTCAGCTCTGCCCAGTTTGATATTCCAGAGCGCGGCTTCAGCTTCCGGCTAACCGCCCCCCTGGATATGCGCATGGACCAGCGCCAGGAAACCTCCGCTGCCGACATCGTCAACCACGGGGAAGAAGTCGAGCTAGCCCGCATTATCTATACCTACGGCGAAGAACGGCTCTCCCGCCGCATTGCCCGCCAAATCGTCGCCCAACGGCCCTTTACCACCACCACCGAACTGGCAAACGCCATTTCCCAGTGCGTGCCCGGCAAATACCGCTATGGCCGCATCCACCCCGCTACCCGCACCTTTCAGGCTCTACGCATTGCCGTAAACCGAGAACTAGAGGTACTAGAGCGCTTTTTAGAACTCGCCCCCACCTGGCTCAAGCCCAAGGGCCGGCTCGCCATCATCAGCTTCCATAGCCTGGAAGATCGGCTCGTCAAACACGCTCTAAAAGGATCGCCCCTGCTCTCAGTCGTCACCAAGAAGCCCATCATCGCAACGGATGAGGAGGTTCAGCAGAATCCTCGTTCCAGGTCAGCCAAGTTACGGGTGGCAGAGCGGCGGGAAGAACTCCCCTAACGCTGCGCCTCTGGCAGCACCAGCTGATCCGTCGGCGTCACGCCCGTAATGGACAGGGTAAATTCAACAAAGCTGCCGCCATTGCCGCTCCAGCCGACCACTTGACCCTCGGCATTGAGGATCGGGTCGTTGTTGTAGGTAGTGACCGCCACGTAGTAAAGGCCCGACTGGGGCAGGATGTAGTCCGTAATGCGAGACTGAAGACGGCTCAGGTCGTCGTTTTCGGCCAACAAACGGCCCTGGCTGTCAAACAGAAATAGCTGGGAGTCGTCGTCGAGGTACAGCAGACCGGACGCGATTCGGGTCACATCCACATCAATCGTGACTCGATCGCCTAGTCCGCCGATGAAGGTAAACACCTGATAGTCTGGGCCTACAGCCCCTGCCGATACGCCTGAGCCGCTGCGCAGATCGACTGGCACCGCAGGCGTTAACGCTAAGATTTCGGTCTCAAGCTGACGGGCTAGTCCCGCTACTCCAAAGCCTTCGATTTGACGGGCGCGCTGATCGGCAGGCCCCTGGTAGGGAATGCCGGAGAGAGATGCGATCGCTTTATCCCAATTCAAAGGAGGGGCGACTTCTGGCACCAGCTCCGCCGGGATAAACCGAGCCAAGGCTGTGTTGCAGTTTGCAAAGCTCGGTACCGTTCTGGGGTCATCTCGCCAAGTTTCGAGCTGCTGCCGAAAGGCAACCAGTGCCGCTCGGTTAACAGGAGAAATCTGCGGCAGCGCCATCAGGGTACCCGTATGCGTCACCGCCTGATTCCAGTCGCCGCGACAGATCGCCACCTGAATTGACTGCTGCAGTGACTGCACCGTTTGAGCCAAGGCCCCACGCGCCGGAAAAACGCCGACAGCCGCCAGCAAGAGGACAGCCCCCCAACGCCTGATCAAACTTTGCATACTCGCCCCCTATGCCAAAGGTTTTTAAGCAGGCCATAATCAACACTAGTGTATGCCTGACTGGGCATTCCCGGAAAAATTCCGGGAACCCTGAAAGCATTAACTGAAAGCACTGGCAGAATTGTGATGCTGATAAGGTCTGGTCCTTAAACATCGCAATCGTTCCCTGGGGTTAATGGCTATGGGTCACAGCACATGAGTTTAGGCGAACACAATAGACTCAAGCTAATGGTGGTAGAC
>JACVRP010000568.1 GCA_014534385.1 Cyanobacteria bacterium Co-bin13 | reverse complement strand
TGCCGCCGATGCGGCTGCCGATCGCGGGAATGCCGCAGGTCATTGCCTCGATCAGGCTGCGGCCAAAGGGTTCGGGCCACTGGCTGGGCAGCACCATTAGATCGCTCGCGCCATAGACCTGCTGCGGCTGGGAAACGTGGCCGAGAAAAGTTACCTGCTGCTCCAGACCCAGCTCCTTCACCTGTTTTTTTAATGCATTCAGGTAGTCGGGGCGGCGGGGTTTTCCGGCAATGGCTAGATGGACTGTTCCATCCGTCAACTGAATGGCTTTTAGCAGCGTTTCCAGGCCCTTGGTGGGGTCTAGCCGTCCGACGTAGCAGACCAGGGGTTTGTCGGGGGGGAGGTTGAGGTGCGATCGCATTCCGGCCGCATTCTTTATAGGGGCAAACCGTTCGGGATCAATGCCGTTGTAAACCACATCAATGCGGTCTGGCGCAAAACCCCGGCTCACCCACTCCTCCTTAGTCTGCTGCGACACAGCAATCAGGCGGCGGGCGCTCTTCATACCCAAAGACCACTGCCAGCCCAGAGCTGGTGGCGGCGGCAGGCGCAGGTGACAGACAAACGGCACGCCTTTTAGCCGAGAGAGCACTAGACCGGCAAAACTGTCGTGGTACTGATTGCTGTAGATCAGCCCCGGCGGCTCCACTGCTACCTGTCGCAAATCTGAAATAAGCTGCCAGGTTGAGGTCAGCGGCTGCCGCATCTCGATGCGATACTGCCGCAGCTGCATCACGCTGTGGCAGAAGGTTTCGTACTCGGCCAGCAGATCCCCCGGACTGCGATACAGCAGCGTCAACCGATGGCCGCGCTGGGCTAGCCCCCGGCACACGTCTAGCAGGCTCAGTTCTTGGCCGCCCCGCTGGGTAGAAGGCTCATTCTCCAAAACAACAATATGCATGGTTGGGGCCTTTACCTAGGACTGCTGGAATCACCTGCCAGCGAACTCGGCTGGCCACTGGACCCGCTCCGCTGAATCTGCTCAATCTGCCGCTGCACGCCCAAACTCGTCATGAAAAGGGGACTGAGAACAGTTGCCAGCAGTCGCCGCATCTCACAGGCAGCGGCTCCTTGACGGCCCAGATCCTGGCGATGCTGCCAGTAGTAGCTACTTGCCTTTTTGAGATCACTTAATAGGTAGGCCAGCAGCATGGCCGGTCTCTGCCAACTCGGCAGGGCCAGCATTCGCAGATGGTGTCGCCCCAGCCCAATGCCCCAAAGGTTGCGGCTCATGTAGTCAAAGGTGAGGCGCGAGGCGGGAATGCAGTGCTGAATTTCCATGGCCGGGTTGTACCAGACTTGCCAGCCAGCCCGATGCAGGTGCAGCAGCGCCTCGTAATCTTCTCCAGCCAGCATCGCCTGACCGACCCGGCCAATCAGCAGCAGGTTTGGAGGTACACACCGCAGCCAAGCTTCCCGGCGCACCACCAGGCCCGCTGCTGGAGGCATCCCGTTGCGGCGAGGCTCATAGCGCAAAGGCTGATCGCCTCGGTCATTAAGGGCTAGATAAAACAGGACAGGCTTTAGGGCTTCGGGTGGGGGCGCTTCGTACTGCCCAAAAATTCGGCTGGCAAAGGCTCCCGCCTTGGGGTGGGCCTGGGCAAAGGCGACGGCGGCGGCAACCCAGTTAGGCTCCGGCAGATTGTCATCATCGAGGCAACCTACTAGTGGGCTACCGGCTTCCTCAATACCCCGCTGCCGGGCGTAGGCCGATCCCTGCTGCGGCTCCAAGCAGTAGCGCAGGGGAAAGGACGCAGACCAGGTAGCCTGAATCTGCCGGATCAGCGCTGCCGTGTTGTCGGTGCTGTTGTTGTCAACCACCACCACTTCCCACTGCAGCGACTCAACCCCCTGCTGAGCCTGTAACCGCTCCAGCAGCGGTGGCAGGTAGGCAGCCCTATTGTAGGTGGGGATGACTACAGTGAGGTCTAGGGGCATGGTGGGGTGGTTGGGTGGATGGGTTCTAGGAGAAACAGTACCCAAAAGGTGCGCTGGCGTTATCTTGGCTCTGTCACAGCGGTCGTAATGCTTTAGCTCTGGCGCAGGCCCATCTGCACTTTCCAGAGGCTGGCGTAGAGACCGTTGCGCTCTAGCAGTTCTTCGTGGGTGCCCCACTCGACTAGCTGACCCATTTCCATGACGTAGATGCGGTCAGCGTTGCGGACGGTGGAGAGGCGGTGTGCGATCGCACTTGTTGTCCGGTTGCGCGTAATTGTTTCCAGGGATCGCTGAATTGCCGCCTCAGTCTCGTTATCCACCGCTGAAGTCGCCTCATCCAGCACCAGAATCGGCGGATTTTTAAGAATGGCGCGGGCAATGGCTAAGCGCTGGCGCTGAC
>JACVRP010000181.1 GCA_014534385.1 Cyanobacteria bacterium Co-bin13 | reverse complement strand
GGTGTCGGCTGCGGGAGTGGGCGAAGCCTCTAGCAGGGTTTCCAGCTGGCGTGCGATCGCAGTGCCCTGGTCGCACTCAAACATGCCCAGCACCCCGGCCAACTTATGGGCCGCCTGCATCCCAGACTGCCGCACAGCCTGACTTAAAGTTCCGGCCTGGAGCGCTTGGGCGGCTGCCTGCAGACTGGCTAAGCGCTCTGTCATCAGCCCCTGATACTGCTGCCAAAGCCCTCCCATCGCCTGCCGAAAATCCTGCTCCAGCGGTCCTGTTGAGGCGGGCAAGGGTGCAGCGGGGCTGGCAGCCTGATCGGCAGAGCCCGCTGGGGCCTCCTCGGCAAGGTTCAGCACATTTGGGTTTAGCCGGTAGCCCAGGCCGTAAACATTCTCAATCCACTCAAGCGAGTCTACTTGCTTGAGCTTGCGCCGCAGCCCTTTAACGTGGGCCTTGACGCTATCTTCGAGAGGCGGGTCGTCAAAGTTCCAGAGATGCTCAATGATTTGCCCCCGGCTAAATACTCGGGCCGGGTTCCGCAGGAACAGCTCCAGCAGGTTGTACTCCTTGGGCGTCAGCTTCAGCGGCTGGTCAGCGTAGGTGACCTGGCAACTCACTGGATCAAGCCGCAGCGGCCCCAAGGACAGCACCGCTGTGGCAGCCACTTCTCCCCGCCGTAACAGCGCCCGCAGCCGAGCATGAAGTTCATCTAGATTGAGAGGCTTGATCAGGTGATCGTCGGCCCCTGCATCGAGCCCTCGAACCCGCTCGTCTGGAGCATCACGGGCGGTCATTAGCAATATTGGGGTGGAGCAGCCCGCAGCCCGCAGCTGCTGACACAGGGTAATGCCATCTAAGTGGGGCAGGCCGACATCGGTCAAGATCAGGTCGTAGCCGGTGCCCTGGGCATATTCTAGGCCCAGCTGACCATCGCCCACGGCATCTACCACATAGTTGTGGCTGGCCAAAGAGTCTATCAGCCGCTCCGCTAAAATCTCATCGTCTTCAATCAGCAGAATTCTCATGGGCCAAAGGTTCCCAGCAGAGCGATTAACTGATTTTGCCCTGCAGGCCTGGTCGCATGTTGGGTTGCGATCGCGCTGCAGTTTTCACCCTGTTGCTGCACAGAGAGCACTATCCGGCTTCGCCCAGAAACTCGCTGGATACTCTCTATTTTCCTGATCGTTCTTATTTTAAGGGGGTTTTCCTCAATTCTTGCAGGCTGTTTGCCAGGAATGTAGGCGGCTTTTGCAAGGTTTCCCAGTCAGCCGTTTAGCCACCGTGCCGAGAGGCAAACTTCCCCAGTTTTTCCTAAGAACGTTCTCGATTTCTTCTCGCTCTCCGCCTAAGGTGACAGTTGTCAGCCTATCCCCCTTCAAGCTGGCAAATCACAAGGAGCCCCCCCACGCAGACCCCCTACATCCTATGACCGCAATTATCTTCCCCCAAGTTTCTACCTACAGCTACGGTCAGGTGCTCCAGAGCTCGCTCAAAGTTAACTGGCGCATCGAAGACATCCTCAACGGCGACAGGAGAATAGACTTTACCAAGCGATTTATGCCAGAAACGCTGGCTCGGGTCAACGATATTCCCTTTCTCAGCAGCTACGAAAAGCTAAAGCTCAACCAAATTCGGGGCAACAGCTACCTGCACATCTTTAGCCTGGTTGAAGAATGCATTGTGCCCACAGTGGTTGACCATGTGCGCCACCTGGGCAGCAGTGATTGGGTAGCGGTTCAGGCGCTGCTGCACTTTGCCGAGGAGGAGGGCAAGCACATTCGCCTGTTTCGCGGCTTTGCTGAGGAATTTGAGCAGGGCTTTGGCAGCCGGTGTGAAACCATTGGCCCGGTTCACGAAATCGCCGATCTGGTGCTCCAGCATCATCCCCTGAGCGTGATTTTGATGATTCTCTACGTAGAGTGGATGACCCAGCGCCACTACCTGGAAAGCGTACGGGACAACTACCTAGAAACCTTAGATGTCCAGTTTTGTAGCCTGCTGCGACACCACTGGCTAGAGGAAGCGCAGCACACTGCGCTAGATACCCTCATGGTGGAACAGGTGGCAGCTGATCTAGACGAGGCGGGCATTGCTGCTGGCATAGAAGACTTCTTCAAGCTAATCAAGTTTCTCAACCGGGGCCTGATGGCTCAGGTTCAGCTCGATCTAGAGAGCCTGGTTCGCGCGACCGACCGCGCCTACACTGAGGCCGAACGGCAGGCAATTCAGGCGGTGCAGGAGAGGGCCTACCGCTGGACGTTTATCGGTTCTGGCTTGGTGCACAACCACTTTGTTAAAACGTTTAGCAGCGTTAGTCCGGCAAATTGCGATCGCTTAATGGCGGTTGCCAGAACCCACAGCTATGCCGCCGATTGGGGCTCTACAGCAGACGGGGAAAATGGAGCGTGATGATCGAGTTTTGCGGGCAGCGGCGGGCGACAGCTTCGGGGGCCTTGCCTAAAACGGGTTGACCAATGCGGCGGGTACCTGTGGTCAACAGCAGCAAATCACCTGGATCTAAAAACCGGGAGACCTTGCCCGAAAAGTTGCCGTGAACCCGATGCACCGGCACAGGCTCCTCGATCAGATCGAGATTTAGTTCATCGAGGCGGCTCCTATTCGGGTCGGCGACAAACTGAATCAGATGGAGAGGAGCTTTTAGCTCGTCTGAGAGGGTTTTAGCCAGGACAATCGCCTGCTCAAATTCATAGGGGCTCGTTTCCAGCTCCGTGGCAGCTAGCACGATGCGCTGGGCATTTTGCAGAGGTTCGGGAAAGCGGGTAATCAGAACGGGAACGGTTGCTAGCCGCACAATGTTGTCGAGCACCCCCCCAAAAAAGTTTTCCCGGTAGGTCGAGTATCCTTTCCAGCCACAGATGATCAGGCTGGCGCGCTTTTCTGCCGCCGCTCGTATGATGCCTTTATCAATCGAATCATCCACCCGCCCAATCGTCTCTACCTGAACAACAGCGGCATGGGCTACGGTTTCAGCCGTTTCTAAAAGCTGCTGCTGCTGGATCAAGGCAGGCTGTCGAATCTGTTCGTCTACGCTGGCAATGACGTGGATTGGCAGGACGGTGCCTTCACCCCGCTTAGCCAAAATTAGGGCCAGCTGCAGAAGATTATTTTCTGTGCTGGGGTTAGCCACAGGCACCAGGACGCGATCGCCCAGCAGGCCCATCGCCTCTCCCGTGGCAGAGGTGCCCGCCTCAGGCTGCATTTGCTGCCCCCAACGGCTCGTAATCCAAGGAGAGAGAATGCAGCTCACCAGGATCATGGCGATGGTGCCGTTGACGGTCAGCTCATCTACCAGTTCGATATCAAAGGCTACAGTGATTGCAGCCAGGGTAGAGGCGGCTTGGGCTGCCGACATGCCAAACATCACCATGATGTTAGGGAAGGAAAACTTAAACAGCTTACCCACCCCATAGGCAGCCAAAAACTTGCTCAACAGCTCCGCTGCAATCATGACCAGCGCCACCATAATCGACTGCGGCTGCCGGATCAGCACCAGCGGATCAACCAACATGCCCACCGAAATCAGGAAAAAGGGCACGAACAGCGTGTTGCCAATAAACTGCAGCCGGTTCATCAGCGGGCTGAGCTGGGGAATTAGAGGGGTGAGGGCAATGCCCGCTAAAAACGCACCCACAATTGGCTCGATCTGAATCAGGTCTGCCGCCACCGACACCACAAACAGGGTAGCCAGCACAAACACAAATTCGGCGTTCTCGTCGTGGCCGAACTTGCGAAAGAACCAGCGCCCCAAGTAAGGCACGCCCAGCAGCGTAGCAGCGGTGTAGATGATCAGCGCCGGAATCAAAAACAGCCAAAAGCCCAGCGTTAGCTCGCCGCTGGTAGCCCGCACCACCACCGCCAGCACCAGCAGGGCCAAGATATTGGTGATCAGGGTTGCGCCCAGGGTGACGGTGACAGATTGCGATCGCATCAGCCCCAAACGGCTCAAGATCGGCAGCGACACCAGGGTATGAGAGGCAAAACAAGAGGCCACCAAAATCGCGGCCAGTGGCGAGTAGCCAATTGCCAACATTGCCCCGGTGCCCAAGATCATGGGCAGCAGGAACGTCGCTAGACCAAAGGTTGCGGTCTTACCGGCACTGCCCCTGAGATCGCCCAGGCTCGTCTCCAGTCCACCTAGAAACATCAGAAACAGCAGCCCTACTGTACCCAGCAGCACAATCGTGGCATCGCGCGCCAGGATGTTAAGGCCGTGTGGCCCAACCAACACCCCGGCCAAAATTAGCCCAATCAGCCCTGGCATCTTCAGCCGCTCAAAAGCCAGCGGGGCCACCAGCATAATGGCCACAATAATCAGGAAAACCTGAACTGGATCTTGAATCGGTCCGGAAAAAAGGCCGTTCGCTTGGGCCAACAAATTCATGCAAAAGCCTCAATTATCTGAACAGTAGTGGCTTTGCAAAACCTTACCCCGCATTAGGATAACGCACTATAAGCCCTGAGATAGAGTCGGTGCCGAAGGCCTGAGCCGGCGGCAGCTGCAGCAGGCTGAGCAGCCCGTCCATCATGTACTGTACGGCTAGCGCTGCCAGCAACACCCCCAGCACCCGCGTCACCACGTTAATGCCGATCTGGCCGAGCCGAGCGGCCAACGGCCTTGACAGCAGCAGCAGCCCGTAAGCCAGCAGCAGCACAATGCCAGCAGCGCCCAGCACCACGACTAGGCCCAGATAGTAGTTGGCCGACTCCCGCGACAGCACCAGGATGCTGGCTAAACTGCCCGGTCCAGCAATCAGCGGAATAGCCAGGGGAAAGACGCTAACATCCTGACGCACCTCAGCTTCTTTGGCTTCGGCCTCGGTTTCCCGCTCCTGCTGCACAAAGATCATGTCCAGCGCGATCTTAAAGAGCAGCACCCCAGCCGCAATCTGAAACGCCTCCAGGCTGATGCCTAAAAAGTGCAGCACATAGGCCCCGGTCAGGCCAAAGGCTAGGAGAATCCCGGCTGATACAACAATGGCCCGAGTAGCGATTTGGGTCTGTTCCTCGGGGGGACGGTCGCTAACCAGCGCCAGGTACAGCGGGGCCAACCCAACCGGGTCGATTACCACAAACAGGGTTAAAAAGGCTTTGGCAAGAAGAGGCAGCATGGCGATCACTCATTCAGATTTTTTAACTTTAGAGCGGTTTTAATTCCGCCTATAGGAATGTCAGGATTTTTCTGAAAAAGTTAGCCTGGAGACAGACTGCGGGTTGGAGACACGCTTCTGCCTATACATTCGAGGATTTACGATGATTACTCACGTTGGTACAGTCTCCGTTTTTGTCAGGAACCAAGATCGAGCCAAAACTTTCTATACAGACGTGCTCGGCATGAAGCTGCGGATGGATGTGCCCCTCTATCCCGGTGCCGCGACTCGCTGGATCTCGGTAGTCCCCGCCAGTGCTGAAACTGAGATCATTCTCTACCTGCCCGACGCCAACTGGACTCACTACAAAGAGACTATCGGTCAAGCTCAGGCCCTCACCCTCAGCGTAGACGACATTGCCATGACTCACCGGGCCCTTCAAGAGAAGGGAGTCCATTTCGTTCAAGAGCCCAAGACAGAAGCCTGGGGTACCTTTGCCGCCATTGAAGACTCCGAAGGCAACCGACTGCTGCTGGTGCAGGCCGCCTCGTGATTCTAAAGGCGCACGGCTCGTCCCCAATCTTTTTCAAAATGCGCTAACCCTGCAATGGCCGCAGACCCCCGCTTCCCTACCAGGCAGCTAGGTTTGACGCAGGGTCATAGCAAGTATTCAAAAAAGGAGGGCTGGCAAAGCAACCCTCCTATGCCTTTGTCCTTCGCTGATCGTTGAGAGAAACGAGAGCCGTTGAGACTCCACCATAAGCAGTGACGCTTCCCTCTAAAGTGGCGCGGGTTGGGGTGCGATCGCATCACCCGCCTGGGTACTTCCGGGACGCCAGCCGCTGCTGTAGACCTTGCCGCCAAAAGTACAGGGGGCTCACCAGGCTATAGCAGTACAGGCTCAGTTCGGAGGCCGCAACGGTATCAGTAAACGTAGCGCCACCATATTTAAGCAGCTGGCGGACGATCTTGCGCAGATCATTGAGCGCGTATAGCGGCATTACCAGCGGCCCAGTCCAGGCGGGGAAGCTCAACATGCGGGTGCGGTAACGGCTCAGCCCCACCGCCTGCAGCAGCCTGATCAGGTAGGTTCGCTCCAGACGGCTCTTGGGAATCAGGTGATCGACCTGCATGGCCGGGTTATACCAAACTTCCCAGCCCGCCTGCTGAATGTACAGCACCGCCTCCAGGTCCTCCCCACCCACCAGGCTTTTGCCCAGCCGCCCCGTGAGCACCTGAACCGTGGGCACCTGCTCAGCCCAGGCCTGACGGCGAACCACCAGACCTGCCCCTGGGGGCAAAATCTTTTGGCTAGGTCGATACAGCAGCGGCTGCGACCCCCGATCAGTCAGGGCCAGGTAAGGAGCAATGCGCTCAAAGTTGGGCGGCGGTTCTACCTCAAAAACGCCCCGTAGGCGGCTACCATAGGCCCCTGCCTGAGGGTGGGCCTGGCCAAACTGGTAGGCCTGCGCTACCCAGTCCAGCGAGGGCAGATTGTCGTCGTCTAAAAATCCCACCCAGGGACTCTGGGCCAGCGCCACGGCCCGATGACGAGCAAACCCCAACCCCTGCTGCCGTTCAACGGCATACCGTAAAGCAACTGTCTCAGGCCAGTTTTCTCGAAACGCCTCAACCCCTTGGGCCGTGTCATCGGTGCTGTTGTTGTCGATCACAATCACTTCCCAAGCCAGATCGTCAACCTGGATCTGCCGCCGCAAACAGTTCAGCACAGCAGGCAGACGCTGGGCCCCGTTGTAGGTGCAGATAGCCACAGAGAAGTCTAGAGAAATCGGCTCGGGGGAAACACAGCTCATGATTAGTCCCAGTTATAGGCTAGGTATCCCTAATATGCCTATTTTGAGGCTAAACGTTAAACTGGGCAGTTCCCCTTTTAGGCTCGCTTGCCGAGCAGCTTGTCTCGTAGGGTTTTGATGCGATCGCGATATTTGGCCGCCTCTTCAAATTCCAGGTTCTTTGCAGCCTCCTTCATCTGCTTTTCCAGCTGGCCGATTAGTTCAGGAATATCGTCTAGGGGCAGATCTTCGCGGTGATCGTAGACCTGATCGAGTTCCTGAGCATTGAGCCGCCGTGACACCTCCAGGAACGAAAGAATGGAGTTGGTCGTGCGCCGAATAATAGAGTGCGGCGTGATGCCATGCTCCTCGTTGTACCGCTGCTGAATGGCGCGACGACGCTCGGTTTCGTCAATCGCCCGAGCCATGCTATCGGTCAGGTTATCGGCATAGAGAATCGCCTGCCCCTGCACGTGACGGGCGGCTCGCCCAATAGTTTGGATCAGAGATCGTTCAGCCCGCAGGAAGCCCTCCTTATCAGCATCGAGAATGGCCACCAGCGATACTTCGGGCAGATCCAGCCCCTCC